>JAUXST010000001.1 GCA_030679805.1 Reyranella sp.
GCGGCGGACGCTGCGCAGTAGACAGGAAAGTCGATCTTGCCTATCACCGGTGTGACGCGCATTGCGCCATCGCTCAGGACGCCCGCGATGCCACGCGCCTTCAGCCGCAGCGCCAGGATGTCGCCCAGGGTACCGGAGCGCGTGTTGCTTTCGGTGGCGATCACCAGCACGCAACCGGCCGGCGACTCCTCGATCGCCGTGCGCTGGGCGTTGGGCGGATCGCTGGGCGACGGCGGCTTGTCGAGATCCTCGCGACTGGGGATGTAGCGCAGCGTGTAGGCCGGGCCGACCAGCCGCACCGCCTGGGGATTGAGTGGCCTGACGCCGCTGATCGCACAGTTACGGAATCCGCGCTTCAGCATCTGCATCGAGACGGTGGCTGTGCTCGCATACAGGAAGTTCTTCATCGTCTCGGCCGACAGCGGCGTCATGGTGCTCACGGTGTTTCCTCCCAATCGTGTCATCCCGAGGCCGAAGGCCGAAGGATCTTTGCCTTCATCAACGAAAGGTCCCTCGCTCCAGCGCGGGGGTTACCCCGCGCGACTCGAGATGACAATTTCTTCTTCATCAATTTAGGAGTGCTAAAGCAACGATCCCTGATTGCCGCTACCGCTGTCGCGGCGGCGAGGTGGCACGGCGGGCGGGCGCGGGGTCGTGGTGGGTGCGTCGGTGACGCGGGCGCCGATGCGGCCGTCGGCGAATTCGATCTGCAGCGCATCGCCGGTGCGCGTGCCGGCGGCGGCCAGCACCGGCGCGCCGTCCTGGTCGCGTACGAGCGCGAAGCCGCGGGTGAGAACGGAGTGGAAGGAATAGCTTTCGAGCAGCTTGGCCGCCTGGTCGACCTGGCGCTGGCCCTGCACAAGCAGGTCGGCGCTGTGGCGCTTCAGCCGATCACCGAACTGTTCGAGGTGGTCGGACGTGCGCCCGATCTTCTGCAGCGTGTCGCCCTTGAAGCGTTCCATCGCGCTGCGCAGCGCCCGCGCTTCGGCAACCAGCAATTGTTCCTTGGCCTTGATGACGGCGTGAGGCTCCACCAACCGGGCGGCGGCGAGTGCGTGGCCATGGCGTTCGACCAATTGGCGCGTGGCCAGCGCCAGGCGCTCGCCGCTGACGTCGAGCCGCTGCTGGCGTTCCTCGATCAGGCGGCGCGGATCGCCCAAGCCACGGGCCAGGCCCGCGAGCTCCATCGTCGATTCGCGCAAGAGGCGGGTCATGCCGCCGGCCAGCCGCTTGGCGTAGTCCAGGACCTCGGTCAGGAGGTCGGCGCGCACCGGCACCGCCATCTCGGCCGCCGCACTCGGCGTCGGCGCGCGGCGGTCAGAGGCGAAGTCGATGAGGGTGGTGTCGGTCTCGTGGCCGACGGCCGAGATCAGCGGGATCTCCGAGGCCGCGGCGGCACGGACCACGATTTCCTCGTTGAAGGCCCAGAGATCTTCCAGGCTGCCGCCGCCGCGCGCCACGATCAGTACGTCGGGCCGCGGTACCTTCCCGCCAACGGGAAGCTTGTTGAAGCCGGCGATGGCCGCCGCCACTTCCGCCGCCGCCTTCTCGCCCTGGACGGCGACCGGCCACACCAGCACATGGCGTGGAAAGCGGTCGGCCAGGCGATGCAGGATATCGCGGATCACCGCGCCCGAGGGCGAGGTAACGACGCCGATGACTTCGGGCAGGAAGGGCAGCGCCCGCTTGCGCTCGGGGTCGAACAGGCCCTCGGCCTGCAGCTTCTTGCGCCGGTCCTCCAGCAGCTTGAGCAGCGCGCCTTCGCCCGCGAGTTCCAGCCGCTCGACGATGATCTGGTAGCGCGAGGAGCCGGCATAGGTCGTGAGCTTGCCGGTGGCGATGACCTCCAGCCCCTCCTCGATCTTGATACCCAGCCGCGGGATCGTGCCCTTCCAGGCGACGCCGTCGATCACGGCGTTCTCGTCCTTCAGGCGGAAATAGCAGTGGCCGGAGCGCGGGAACGAGGGCTGGCTGATCTCGCCACGCACCCGAACGCGCGGGAACGCCGCCTCGATCTCGCGCTTCAGCGCAAAGGAGAGTTCGGAAACCGAGAATTCCGGGACATTACTGGCGGCGGCGCCCGCGGCGCCGGGCGGATCGAGGTTATCCATGGGTGCGGACAGCCTAGCGGCTTGTGCCCACGGCGCAAACTGTGGTCAAAGCCTCGCCATGCGAATCCTCGTGGTGGGCGGCGGCGGCCGCGAACATGCGCTGTGCTGGGCCATCTCGGCCTCGCCGCTTTGCACCAAGCTCTACTGCGCGCCCGGCAATGCCGGCATCGCCCAGGTCGCCGAATGCATCGATGTCGGGACCGAGGATACCGCGGGCCAGGTGGCGCTGGCCCAGCGGTTGAAAATCGACTTTGTCGTGATCGGCCCGGATGCGCCGCTGGTGGCGGGTATGGCCGACGGTTTCACGGCAGCGGGCATCAAGGTTTTCGGACCGTCCAAGGCCGCGGCCCAGCTCGAAGGCTCCAAGAGCTTTACCAAGGAGCTCTGCCGTCGCCACAACATCCCGACGGCGGCCTACGAGCGCTTCACCGACCTCGACAAGGCCATCGCCTACATCAAGGCGCAGGGCGCGCCGATCGTGGTCAAAGCCGATGGCCTGGCCGCCGGCAAGGGCGTGATCGTGGCCGAGACGGTCGATCAGGCGATCGAGGCCGTGCGCGACATGCTGGCCGGAAACCGTTTCGGCGCGGCCGGTGCCGCGGTGGTGATCGAAGAGTTTATGGCCGGCGAAGAGGTGAGCCTGTTCGCGCTCACCGACGGCGAGCACGTGCTGCCGCTTGTCGGCGCGCAGGACCACAAGCGCGCCTTCGACGGCGACAAGGGACCCCACACCGGCGGCATGGGCGCCTATTCACCCGTGCCGATCCTCGATGCGGCGATGTTCGACCGCGCCATGCGCGAGATCATCCTGCCGACCGTGCGCGGCATGAAAGCGGAATGCCTGCCCTTCAAGGGTGTGCTCTATGCCGGACTGATGATCGACGGCAACGGCCCGCGCCTTGTCGAATACAATTGCCGCTTCGGCGATCCCGAATGCCAGGTGATGATGATGCGACTGAAATCCGACATCGTGCCGGCGCTGATCGCCTGCGCCGACGGCGGACTGAACCATCTCGCTCTGCGCTGGTCCGACCAGGCGGCGCTGACCGTCATCCTGGCGACCAAGGGCTATCCCGATGCCTACAAGAACGGCAGCGAGATCCGCGGCCTCGCCGAAGCGGGCAAGGTCGAGGGCGTCGAAATCTTCCATGCCGGCACCAAATCCGACGGCACGCGCATCCTGGCCAATGGCGGCCGGGTGCTGAACGTCACCGCGATGGCGCCCACTGTCGAGGAAGCCCGCAACAGGGCCTATCGCGCCGTCGACCTGATCGACTGGCCGGAGGGTTTTTGCCGGCGCGATATCGCATGGCGGGCAGTCGGCCGGAAGCCGTGACACCGTCCCGCGACCAAGGCTAGGGTCGGCCATGCCCGACGCCATCACCGAGTCCCAACGTCTTCTCGCGCAACTGCGCTTCCCCTGCGGTGACGTGCCGGAACCCGGCGACATCAAGAATGTCGCCCCCGGCATCTACTGGCTGCGCATGCCGCTGCCGTTCCAGCTCAACCACATCAATCTGTGGCTGGTCGAGGAGAAGGATGGCTGGACCATCGTCGACACCGGCATCAATTCGCAGAACACGCGCGAGCTGTGGGAGAAGATCTTCGCCGAGAAGCTGGGCGGCAAGCCCGTGACGCGCGTGATCGGCACGCACCTCCATCCCGATCACATCGGCCTCGCCGGCTGGCTGTGCGAGAAATGGAACGCGCCGCTCTGGATGACGCTGGGCGAATACATGAGTGCGCAGGCTGCGCGCAACGACTTCGTCGAGAGCGAGGACTTGCGCGCCGCCCACGTGGCGCGCAACGGCGTCCCCCCGGACCGCATCGCCAACTTCCACCGCCACAAGGGCGGCTACGCCAAGGGCGTGGTGCCCCTGCCGACGGCCTTCCAGCGCCTGATCCACGCCCACCCCATCACCATCGGCGGCCATCGCTGGGACGTGATCGTAGGCCGCGGCCATGCCCCCGAGCATGCCTCGCTGTGGTGCCCCGAACTCAACGTGATGATCGCGGGCGACCAGGTGCTGCCCAAGATCAGCACCAATGTCGGCGTGTGGCCGAACGAGCCGCTGGCCGATGCGCTCACGTGGTTCCTCGACGGCTTCTCGCGTTTCCGCCGCCTGCCGGCCGACGCGCTGGTATTGCCGAGCCATGGTTTCCCGTTCATCGGCCTGCACACGCGGCTCGACCAGCTCGTGGCCCATCACGATGCGCGGCTGAACGACATCACCCACGCCATCGCCCAGCGCGGCGCCGAGGGCGCCACGGGCTGGGACATGGTGCCGGTGCTGTTCCCGCGCCATCTCGACAACAACCAGATCGTCTTCGCCTTCGGCGAAACGCTGGCCCATCTCCATTGCCTGGAAACCCGCGCCCGCGTGAAACGCGTTGTGGTCGACGGCGTGCATCGCTTCGTGGCCCTGGTCGATGTCCACCCCCAGCCGCCGGCCGACGATTCCGATGCCGACGTCATGGATATCGGCCAGACCTAGCGCCTGATGCGCGTCGACCTCTTCGACTTCGAGCTGCCCCAGGATCTGATCGCCCAGCGGCCCGTCTCTCCAAGGGACGCGGCGCGGCTGCTCGACGTGGCGCCTGATGGACTCCACGACCGCGGCGTGCACGACCTGCCCGGCCTGTTGCGCCGCGGTGACCTGCTGATCTTCAATGACACCAAGGTGATCCCCGCCCGCCTGCTCGGCATGCGGCCGGCGGGCGGCAAGGTCGAGGCGCTGCTGATCCGCGATCTCGGCCAGGGCCGCTGGCTCTCCTTCGCACGGCCCACCAAGCGGATGAAGCTTGGCGATAGCCTTGCCTTCGCGGGCGGTCTCGGCGCCACCGTCGCGGCCAAGCACGAGGACGGCTCGGTCGTGCTGGCTTTCGACAGGACTGGTCACGCGTTTCTCACAGCCCTGGAGCAAGGCGGCGCGGTACCTCTGCCGCCCTACATTCGCGGCGGCACCGCCGACGCACGGGACCGTTCCGACTATCAAACCCTGTTTGCCAAGCATGACGGCTCCGTCGCCGCTCCGACCGCCGGGCTTCACTTCACACCGCCCCTCATGGCTGCCTTGGCCGAGGCCGGCGTCGCCACGTCAGGCGTCACGCTGCATGTCGGTGCCGGCACCTTCCAGCCGGTGCGGGTCGAGGATACCGACGCCCACACCATGCACGCCGAATGGGGCGAGGTCCCTGAAGCGACCGCGCGCTCTGTCGAGGCGGCCCGGGCCGCGGGTGGGCGGATCGTCTCGATTGGCACGACGTCGCTCAGGCTGCTCGAATCAGTCGCTCGCCTCCATGACGGCGCGGTGAAGCCATGGACCGGCGAGACCGACATCTTCATCACGCCCGGCTTCCGCTTCCGGGTCGTCGACCTGCTGCTCACCAACTTCCACCTGCCGCGCTCGACGCTGTTCATGCTGGTCGCCGCCTTCGCCGGGCTCGAACGCATGCAGCAGGTCTATGCGCACGCCGTGCGCGAACGATACCGCTTCTATTCCTATGGCGATTGTTGTCTGTTGCGGCGATGAGTCTTTCCTTCGATCTCCTGGGCAGCGACGGGCCGGCGCGGCGCGGCCGCATCGCCACGGCGCACGGCACAGTTGAGACGCCGGCCTTCATGCCGGTCGGCACCGCGGGCACGGTGAAGGCCATGCTGCCGCAGTCCGTCGCCGAAACGGGTGCCGAGATCGTGCTCGGCAACACCTTCCACCTGATGCTGCGGCCGGGCGCGGAGCGTGTGGCCGCACTTGGCGGCCTGCACAAGTTCATGAACTGGCCAGGGCCGATCCTGACCGATTCAGGCGGCTTCCAGGTGATGTCGCTGAAGGAACTGCGCAAACTCGACCCCGACGGCGTCACCTTCCGCTCGCCGATCGACGGATCCGAGCACCGGCTGACGCCCGAACGCTCGATCGAGATCCAGCGCCTGCTCGACGCCGACATCACCATGTCGTTCGACGAATGCACGACCTGGCCGGTCGAGGAGCCCGCCGCCGCGTCTTCCATGCGGCTCTCGATGAAGTGGGCCGAGCGCGGCAAGCGCGCCTTCACCGACCGGCCGGGCTACGGACTGTTCGGGATCGTCCAGGGCAGCGTCTTTCCGGCACTGCGCGCCGAGAGCGTGACGGCGCTCACCGCCATCGGCTTCGACGGCTATGCGATCGGTGGTCTGGCCGTGGGCGAAGGCCAGGAGATGATGTTCGCCACGCTCGACACCACGGTGCCGATGCTACCCGCCGGCCGGCCGCGCTACCTGATGGGCGTCGGCCGTCCCGCCGATATCGTGGGCGCAGTGGCGCGCGGTATCGACATGTTCGACTGCGTGATGCCGACGCGCGCCGGCCGCACGGCACAGGCCTTCACCCGGCGCGGCGAACTCAATTTGCGCAATGCCCGCCACCGCGACGACCCTCGGCCGATCGACGAGCGCTGCACCTGCCCCGCCTGCAGCCACCACAGCCGCGCCTATTTGCATCACCTCATTCGCAGCGAAGAAATCCTGGGCTCGATGCTGCTGACGTGGCACAACCTGCACTACTATCAGGACATCATGCGTGGCCTGCGCGGTGCCATCGAAAGCGGCTCACTCAGCCACTGGATCGCCGCATTCGCGGGTGAGCAAGACCTGGGCGACATCCCACCCCTTTAACTTCCGACCGAGTAACGGAGCGTACCGGATGCCGAACGAGGCGTTGATCGTGGTCGACATGCAGAACGATTTCTGCGAGGGCGGCGCGCTGGCCGTGCCCGGCGCCAACGGCATCCTGCCGCTGGTCAACCGTCTGATCGGCCGCCACGACCACGTGATCCTGACGCAGGACTGGCACCCGCCGGGCCATGCCTCCTTCGCCAGCAGCTGGGCCGACGCGGAGCCCTTCAGCACGGTTAAGTTTCCCTACGGCCCGCAAACCCTGTGGCCGGACCATTGCGTGCAGGGCACGCCGGGCGCGGCGTTCCATCCCGGACTCGAGGCCACCAAGGCCCATGTGGTCATACGCAAGGGCTTCCACACCGGCATCGATTCCTATTCGGCATTCCGCGAGAACGACCGCATGACCCGCACCGGCCTCGACGGCTACCTGAAGGCCCGCGGCTTCACCAAGCTCACCATCTGCGGCCTGGCGCTCGACTACTGCGTCGCCTGGACCGCGATCGACGGCCGTCAGGCCGGCTTCGACATCGCTGTCGTGGTCGAGGCCACCGCCGCCATCGACCTCGACGGCAGCCGCCGGCGCATGCTCTCCGAGATGCGCCAGGGCGGCATCAACCTCAACGCGACGGCCTAGCTCCTAGCCCTAGGTCCTAGACGCGCTCCAGCGCCAGCGCGATGCCTTGGCCGACGCCGATGCACATGGTGGCGAGCGCACGCTTGCCGCCGGTGGCCTCGAGCTGGTTCAGCGCCGTAATCATGAGCCGGCCGCCCGAGGCGCCGAGCGGATGGCCGAGCGCGATGGCGCCGCCATTGGGATTCACGTTCTCCGCATCGTCGCTGAGGCCGAGCTGGCGCAGCACGGCCAGCGCCTGGGCGGCGAATGCCTCGTTGAGTTCGATCGTGTCGAAATCTTTTATGGTCATGCCGAGCTTGGCCAGCAGCTTCTGGGTCGCCGGCACCGGGCCGATGCCCATGACACGCGGCGGCACGCCCGCCGACACGGTGCCCAGGATGCGCGCCCGCGGCGTCAGGCCGTTGGCCTTGGCCGCCGCCTCCGAGGCGATGATCATGGCGCAAGCGCCGTCGTTCAGGCCCGACGAGTTGCCCGCCGTCACCGACCCGCCGTCACGGAAGGCCGCGGTGAGCTTGCTGAGCGTCTCCATCGTGGTGTCGCCGCGCGGATGCTCATCCTTGTCGACGATGATCTCGGTCTTGCCCTTCTTGACGCAGACCTTGACGATTTCGCGCTCGAAGAAGCCGCGGTCCTGGGCCGCCTTGCAGCGGCGCTGACTGCGGTAGGCGAAGGCATCCTGGTCGGTGCGGCTGATCTGGTGCTCGCCGGCCACGTTCTCGGCGGTCTGGCCCATCGGGTCGACGCCATAGGCCGCCTTCATGCGCGGGTTGACGAAGCGCCAGCCCAGCACCGTGTCCTCGAGCTTCATGGAACGGTCGAAGGCACTCTCGGGCTTGCCCATGACGTAGGGCGAGCGGGTCATGCCCTCGACGCCGCCCGCGATCATCATGTCGGCCTCGCCCAGTTTTATCGCACGCGCGGCATGGCCGGCGGCTTCGAGACCGGAACCGCAGAGGCGGTTGACCGTGGCGCCCGCCACCTCGACCGGCAGGCCGGCCAGCAGGCCCGCCATGCGGGCGACGTTGCGGTTGTCCTCGCCGGCCTGGTTCACGCAGCCGTAGATGACGTCGTCGATCGCGCCCCAGTCGACATTGGCGTTGCGCTGCAACAGCGCCTTGATGGGATGGGCGGCGAGATCGTCGACCCGCATGGCGCCGAGGCCGCCGTTGTAGCGGCCGACGGGGGTGCGGATGGCGTCGCAGATATAGGCTTCGGTCATCTTGGGTACTCCCGACACAGGAATTCGTTGTTTTGGGGCGTAGCACCGCCCCGGCGGACTTGCCAATGCCCCCCGCCACGCTCCGTGGGCAGGGGGGCTATGCGCGATGTCGTATGAAACACGACAAATCAAAAAATTGGATCGCGTTCCTATTCGCCCTCCGAAACCGCGCTCAATCGATTGAACCGGCGCCCTTTTCCGTCCTTCGCGTCGCCATCGCCGTGTCGCCTAAAAGGCGACATTTCGCGAATTCGGATTGATGCTTCCCCGGGGCTGCACAAACCGACATGAGAAGTCGCTTCGTTCAGGCAGAGGTTCGGATGTCGGGAAACCCGTTTCATAGGTTTTATCCTATGGACTGGGAATTATCCTGTCAAGCCCGCCGGAACACCGCGTACTGGGCATAGCCGCGATAAGGCCGCTCGAAGGTGCGGAGCGCGCCGGCGCGCTCGTCGAAGGCCGCGAACTCGGCCTCCAGCCCGTCGCGCGGATCGACATGGAACTGCGCCAGCCAGCGGCGCAGGCCGCCGCGGAACCAGCGCGGCAGTTCCTCCTGCCCGCCGAAGTCGACGACGTGCAGCTCGCCACCGGGCGGCAGCCAGGCCAGCGCCTGCACGAGCGCCGTCCGCCACTCCGGGATCATCGACAGGCTGTAGGAGATGAAGATGCGCGAGAAGGACGGCACGCCGAACAGGAGGGCGGGATCGAAGCGCGCGGCATCGGCATGGGCGAGACGGATGCGCGGCGCGAACCCTTCCCGTGCCACGACCTGCCGAGCGGTGATCAGCATCTCGGACGAGATGTCGATGCCGAACAGCTGCGCCTGCGGATAGCGTCGCGCGACGGCCGCGAGATTGCGCGCCGTGCCGCAGCCGATCTCCAGCACCCGGCCACCCGGCGGCGGCGACAGGCGCTCGATCAGCCGGTCGCGGCCCAGCAGATAGAATTTGCGTGTGCTGTCGTAGAAATG
>JAUXST010000011.1 GCA_030679805.1 Reyranella sp.
GCTGTGCAGCAAATACTGCCTGCCTAAGATGAAGGAAGGCGGCGGCGGCTCGATCATCATGGTGTCGTCGATCGCCGGTGCGCTCGGCCTGATGGGAAGTGCCGGTGCGGTCGCCTATGCCACCGCCAAGGCCGGCCTGCACGGCTTCACGCTGTCGGTCGCGGCCGACTATGCGACCGAGAATATCCGTGCCAACTGCATCATTGTCGGATCGGTGCACACGCCGATGGTGGCGCATTTTGGGGCCGAGGCGCGCGAGCGGCGCAAGAAGCTGGTGCCGATGCAGACTGAGGGCACGGCCTGGGACATCGCCCATGGCGCGGTCTATCTCGCCTCGGACGAATCGCGCTGGGTGACCGGCATCCTGCTGCCGATCGACGGCGGGCTGGTGGCACTTCGACAGTGGCCGCGCTAGCCGCGGGCGTCAGTCGCCGGCGATCGCCATCTTTGCCGGGGCACTCCCGGCCTCATAGCCACCGGCGATGAACTTCGCCTTGGCGCGCGAGCGGCTGAGCTTGCCGGACGAGGTGAGAGGCAGTCCGAACTTCCGTGAGATCAGTTCGATCCTGCAGTCGACGCCCGCGGTCTCCTTGACGGTCTGACGAATGCTGCCGGTCAGCGCCTCGAGTTCCGCGGCATCGCCGACGTAGCTCATCACCAGGACGACCACTTCCTCGCCCGCGCCCGATTCGACCGAGAAGGCGCACGCATCGCCTTGCCTTATCCGCGGCAGGGCCTCGATGGCCCACTCGATGTCCTGCGGCCAGATGTTGCGGCCGTTGACGATGATCAGATCCTTGGCGCGGCCCGTTACCACGATCTCGCCGTCGCTCCAGAAGCCGAGATCGCCAGTGTCGAGCCAGCCGTCCTTGAGGACGCGCGCCGTCGCCTCGGGCTCGCCGAAATATCCCGGCATGACGCTCGGGCCCTTCACGAACAGGCGCCCGATCTGCCGGTCGGCAAGCACCGCGCCCGACTGGTCGCGGATCTCGACCTGATGGTCGGGGAGCGCGTGGCCGCAGACGACGAAGTCGCGCTTGCCGAGCCTGTCGAGCTTGAAGCCGCCGAAGCGGGGCGTGAAGCTCAAGCCGACGCAGAGTTCGGCCATGCCGTAGCTCGGCATGAACGCCCGTGCATCGAAGCCGGCGGTCGCGAAGGTCTCGGCGAAGCGGTTCAGGACGGGCGGCTGGATCAGGTCGGCGCCGATGCCGGCCAGTTTCAGGCACGACAGGTCGAGGCCAGCCGGCATCTGAGTCTGCGCACGGCGCGCGGCGAGGTCGTAGCCGAAGCTCGGGCTGTAGGTGATGGTGGCGCGGCGGCGCGAAATCAGCGACAGCCACTGCGTCGGACGGCGCGCGAAATCGTGCGGCGCCAGGAGATCGACGCTGCGTTGCGCACACATCGGCGCCAGGATGAAGCCGATCAGGCCCATGTCGTGATAGAGCGGCAGCCAGCTCACGCCCGAATCGTCCTCGTTCAGTCCCTGGCGGGCGATCGAACCGTCGATGTTGGCCATCAGCCGGTCCTGGCGGATGTCGATGCCTATCGGCGCGCGCGTGCTGCCCGAGGAGAACTGCACGTAGCACTGCTCTTCGGCGCCGAGGGGGCGCAGGTCGACCGGCCCGTCGGGCAAGGCGTCGAACGTCGCCATCGACCCGGCGATGCGGGCCGACGTGCCCTGCGCTGCCGTCCTGGCGTAGGCCGCGAGTTCGTCCGGTGCCACGACGCCGACGGCGCCCGACGCGGCGATCTGCCGGCTGAGTTGCTGGATGTAGCTCGCCTTGGCGCCGAGACCGACCGGGACGGCCACCGGCACGGGCAGTACGCCGGCGTACTGCGCGCCGAAGAAGGCGACGCAGAACCCCGGCCAGGTGTCGGCGATGATCAGCAGGCGTTCACCGCGCGCGATGCCGGCCCCGATCAGACGGCGGGCAAAGGTCTGGGCCTTAAGTCGGAGTTCGCGATAGGGCAGGCTGCTGAGCAGCCGGCCGCGCGCTTCGAAGAAATTCAGGCCGGTCTCGCCTCGTGCCGCGTAGTCCAGCGCCTCGCACAGGCTGCCGAATCCGCCGCGACGGAACGGGAGGCTGGAATTGCGGGTGGGCGTCGGCGTCAGCGCGGCGACCTGGCTGCCGCGCTGCATGTTTAGATCGCCGTCCATGTAGTTACCGGTCCAATCGACGTATGGCGCTCAGGGCGGCCTGGCGCGGGTGGAAACGTACCGGTGTTGGCGATCAGCTATTCAGCCGGCGAAAACAAAGGTGCGGCGGCGATTCGAGCG
>JAUXST010000012.1 GCA_030679805.1 Reyranella sp.
GTGCCGTCGTCGACCACGGTGACGCCGGGCGAGGCGATCATCTCGCCCATGAGATGGCTGAACACCGAGGTCTTCTTGCGGTGGAAGTCGCCTTCCAGCCCGTGGCCCACGGCCTCGTGCCACAGCACGCCCGACCAGCCGGCACCCAATACAACGGGCATCTCGCCCGCCGGCGCATCCACCGATTCCAGATTGACCAGCGCCTGGCGGATCGCCTCGTCGGCTTCGCGCTTCCAGTTCTCCGGCTTGAAGATGTCGCCGTAGGCGGCGCGGCGGCCTTGCCCGGTGCTGCCCGCTTCCATGCGGGTGCCGTCGCCGCACACGACGCTGACGTTCAGCCGGACCAGCGGGCGCACGTCGGCGGCGCGCCAGCCGCCGGCGCGGATAATTTCCACCACCTGCCACGATCCTGCGAGCGAGATCGAGACCTGGCGGGCCTTGGGTTCCTTGCCGCGCACATAGGCGTCGATCTGTTCGAGCAGCGCCACCTTCTTGGCGAAGGCCTCGCCGTCGATCGGATTGTCGTCGGCGTAGAGCAGCCGGTTGGTGCCACGCGGCGATTCGTCCGACTTGGCGGAACGGCCCGAGCGTACCGCCTTGACCGTCGCGGCAGCCCGCTTCAGGGCGTGCTCGTCGAGCGCCGAGGCGTGCGCGAAGCCCGTCGAATCGCCTGCCACGGCGCGCAGCCCGAAGCCCTGGGTGGTGTCGAAGGCAGCACTCTTCAGCTTGCCGTCGTCGAACGACAGGCTCTCGCTCTGCACGTATTCGAGGAACAGCTCGCCGTCGTCGGCGCCGGCCAGCGCGTCGTCGACCATCTTCGAGGTCTTGCGCTGGTCGAGCCCTCCCTTACCGAAAAACAGGCCATCGGCGGTGGCGAGGTGATTGATCGATTTGCTGATGGTCGACTTGCTCATGGGGCCTGCCTCTTGCGTCAAACGACAAGGTCGTCTTCAGACGACCAGGACGATTTTGCCAAAATGGGCATTGGCCTTCATGTGCGCAAGCGCATCGGCGGCCTGGGCGAGGGGGAAGGTCTTGTCGATCGGCAGGCTGAGCTTGCCGGCTTCGATGGCCGGCCACAGGTCGGCACGGGCGGCCTTCACGATGTCGCGCACTTCCTCGGGGCTGCGGGTGCGGAAGGTGACGCCGATATAGTCGATGCGCTTGAGCGCATGCAGGTCGAAGTTGAACTCGCCCTTCATGCCACCCAGTCGGCCGACATTGACGATGCGGCCGAGGATGGCGGCGGCCTCCATGTTCTGGTTCATGACGCTGGCCGACACCTGGTCGACGATCAGGTCGACGCCCTTGCCACCGGTCGCTTCCTTCACCTTGTCCGGCCATTTCGGATCGCGCGTGTCGAGGGCGACGTCGCAGCCGAACTCCTTCAGCCGCGCCCGGCGGCCATCGTTGGTCGAGGTGCCCATGACGACCGAGGCGCCGAGGAACTTGGCGATTTGCATCCCGAGCAGGCCGACGCCCGAACTCGCGCCCTGGATCAGCACCGACTCGCCCTTCTTGAGGCGGCCGGCGCCGACCAGCGCGTTGTGCATGGTTTGCACCGCCACCGGCATGCAGGAGGCCTGCTCATAGGTCATGTTGTTGGCGGGAAGCTTGTGGGCGCGTCCCGAATCCGTGATGGCATATTCCGCGAAGCCGCCGGCCGCCGAACTCATGACGCGGTCGCCCGGCTTGAAGTCCTTCACGTCCGAACCGACCGCTTCGACCTCGCCGGCGCATTCGAGGCCGACGATGGTGCCAGGTCCACCGACCCGGCCATGGGCCTGCCCCGACGCGACCGCGAGGTCGGCGCGGTTGAGCGAAGCCGCCCGCACCTTGATCAGGATCTCGTTGGACTTGGGTGAGGGCTTGGGCGCGTCCTTGTACTGGACGCCTTGCTCGGTGACGACGGCTGCCTTCATGGTGGATCTCCCTGGAACAGGGGACACCAATAGCACGCCGCCTAGGGCTGGATCTGGCCCTTGACGTATTTCTTCACGATCGTTTCGTCGGGCGGGTAGTTGGCGGGCGCGACCGGCGTGATCTGCGCCTGGACGCATTTCCACGTGCCGTTCTCCTGGACGTAGGTGTCGGTGTACATCGTCATGCCCATGGTCTCGACGCCATCGATCATTCTGATGCTCTTGTTGGTCGACCGCAGAAGCGCCGTGGTGCCGAACACGTCGATCTTCTCGTCGCGATAGTCGAAGTAGGGGATACGCGCGGCATCGAACCCGGTCGCCCAGGCCTTCAGGTAATCCGCCCGGCCGACGCGGGCCCCCGATGGCGTGATGCAGATGAAATCCTTGTGCAGGATGGCGTCGTGCGAGGGCACGTCGTTGGTGATGAAGTTATGGATGAACCTGGCGTTGAGCGCGCGCAGCTCTGCAGTCATGGCTAGCCTCCGTCGAGCGACTAACCATATAGTCGGTTATGACGGGGAGTCGAGTCAGATCTTGGCCGCCCGGCCTTGCCAATAGCGGTCGCGCAGCAGGCGCTTATAAAGCTTGCCGGTGGGATGGCGCGGCAGTTCGACCTCGAAATCCACGCTGCGCGGACACTTGATGGCCGAGAGGTGCTGCTTGCAGTAGATGATCAGCTCCTCGGCCAGCGCGGGCCCCGCGTCGGCCATATTGCGCGGCTGGATCACAGCTTTCACTTCTTCGCCGAAATCTGCGTTGGGCACGCCGAACACGGCGCAGTCCATCACCTTGGGGTGGTTGATCAGCAGGTTCTCGCACTCCTGCGGATAGATGTTCACGCCACCGGAGATGATCATGAAGGCCTTGCGGTCGGTCAGGTGCAGGAAGCCGTCGGTATCGACGTAGCCAACGTCGCCGAGCGTGGTCCAGCCCTTGGGGTGGCGCGATTCGGCGGTCTTCCTCGGATCGTTGTGATACTCGAACGGCCGCCCCTCGGCGAAATAGACGGTGCCGGATTCGCCAGACGGCAACTCGTTGCCCCCGTCGTCGCAGATCTTGAGTTTGCCCACGATGGCTCGGCCGACGGTGCCCTTGTGCGCCATCCATTCCTGGGCGCTGCACATGGTGAGGCCGTTGCCTTCGGTACCGCCGTAGTATTCCCAGATGATCGGGCCCCACCATTCGATCATCGCTTCCTTGGTCGGGATCGGGCAGGGCGCGGCGGCATGGATCGCGCACTTGAGCGAGGACACGTCGTATTGCGCACGTACCTCGTCGGGCAGCTTCAGGAAGCGCACGAACATGGTCGGCACGACCTGGGTGTGGGTGGCCTTGTACTTCGGAACGAGCTTCAGGAACCCCTCGGCGTCGAAGTTTTCCATGATCACCGAGGTGCCGCCCAGCCGCATGACGCTCATGTTGAAACGCAAGGGAGCGGCGTGATAGAGCGGCGCCGGCGAGAGATAGACCGTGTCCTGGTCGATGCCGTAGAGCTTGCGGCTGATGGCGAGCAGCGGGTTGTCGTAGTCGATCGGCTGCGGCTCGACGACCGGCATGACACCCTTGGGCTGGCCGGTGGTGCCCGACGAATAGAGCATGTCGTGGCCTGCGGTCTCGTCGGCAATGCACGTCGCAGGGTGGCGCGCCACGGCGGCCTCCCACGAGTCGTAGCCGGCAAAGGTGCCGTCGATCATGTAGCGGTTGGCGACACCCTTCAGGAACGGCCCGAGCTCGGCCGCCTTCTCGGCGAGGTATTTCGACGTGACGAACAGCTTGGCGCCGCAGTCGGTGACGATGTAGTCGACCTCGGCGGCCGTCAGTCGCGAGCTGATGGCGGTGTAGACCAGGCCCGCGCGCTGGGCGCCCCAGCAGATCTCGAAGAAGCGCGCATTGTTTTCCAGAAAGAGGGCAATGTGGTCGCCGGCCTTGAGGCCCAGCGAGCGGAACAGTTGCGCGATGCGGTTGGATTGGTCGTCGAGCTGCCGGTAGGTCACCGTCTCGCCGCTGGCGGCCATGATATAGGCCGGCTTGTCCGGGTTCTTCTGGGCGTGGATGTACGGATGCACTCTAAAAACTTCCTCCGGCGGCGTTTCTTGACGTAGCGCCATAAAACCGGAGGAAGAAGGTCGCCGCAAGCGTTGACCCGGTTCCGCGCATCGGCTTTATTCGCGCCGCACGACAGCGTGCCCCCGTGGCGGAATTGGTAGACG
>JAUXST010000015.1 GCA_030679805.1 Reyranella sp.
CTCTGGATCCGCCACCACACGCAAAAAGAAACCCCTCCTTCCTGACGGAAGGAGGGGCAGTAAATCGGCGTCGGCGTGTCATCCGCGCCGGGGGAACCGGCCCGTTCCGAAGCGGGGCGTGGGGGTGCCGGCCGGGAACGGGTCCACTCTGGTTTAAGGGAACGACGCTACAAAGCCGTGACTGGTGGTGTGGAAAACCCCGCATCTCATGCGGACCGCGGGCCTCCAGGCCCGCTCATGACATTGAGCGGGCCTGGAGGCCCGCGGTCCCCCTCGAGATGAGTTCGCTAGCCCGGCGTCGAGTCGAGCGCGTAGCCGGCGGCGCGGACGGTGCGGATCAGGTCGGCGCTGTTCTCGCCGTTCAGCGCCATGCGCAGGCGGCGGATATGGACGTCGACGGTGCGGGCCTCGACATAGACGTCCTTGCCCCACACCGAATCGAGCAGCTGCTCGCGCGAGAAGACGCGGCCGGGGTGCTCCATGAAATGGCGCAGCAGCCGGAACTCGGTGGGGCCGAGATGAAGCGGCTTGCCCGCACGGGTCACCCGGTGGGCCACCAGATCCATCACGATGTCGGCGTAGCTCAGCGCCTCGTCGGCCAGCGCCGGACGGATGCGCCGCAGCACGGCGCGGATGCGCGCCACCAGCTCGGTGGGCGAGAACGGCTTGGCGACGTAATCGTCGGCGCCGGCATCGAGCCCGCGCACGCGGTCGCCCTCCTCGCCGCGCGCCGTCAGCATGATGATCGGCACGTTGGCGGTCGAGGTCTGGCGGCGCAGCTGGCGGCAGACCTCGATGCCCGACATCAACGGCAGCATCCAGTCGAGCAGGATGAGGTCGGGCACGTCCTCCTGGACCAGGGCCAGCGCCTCCTCGCCGTCGCCGGCGACGCCGACACGGAAGCCCGACTGCTCGAGGTTGTAGCGCAGAAGCTCGACCAGCGCCGTCTCGTCCTCGACGATCAGCACATGCGGCTTCAGCGACGATGTATGGGCGTCGCGCCGGGATGTCGTGGCACCGGCCATGCTCACGGCGTCTTGCCCATCGTGTTGCCTGGCGCGTAGAGCGAAGCGCTGCCCTTGGGCCGCACCTCCTCGAAGCCGTGGCCGGTCGCGCGGAAGCTCACCAGTTCGGCGATGTTGGTGACGTGGTCGCCGGCGCGCTCGATGTTCTTGGCCATGAACAGAAGATGCGTGCAGGGCGTGATCGTGCGCGGATCCTCCATCATGTAAGTCAGGAGCTCGCGGAACAGGCCGGTGTAGACCTGGTCGATCTCCTCGTCGCGCTGCCAGACGTCGTGCGCCTTGGCGACATCGCCATGGGCGAAGGCGTCGAGCACGTCCTTGAGCGCCGTGCGCACGAGCCGGCCGAGGCGGTCGATGCCGTTCACCGCCGCGACCGGAGACGTGCCCTGGGCGAGCACGATGCTGCGCTTGGCGGTGTTCTTGGCGTAGTCGGCGATGCGCTCCAGCGCGGCCGCGATCTTGATCGACGACAGGATGACCCGGAGATCGACCGCCATGGGCTGGCGCAGCGCCAGCAGCTTGACCGTCTGGTCCTGCACGGCGGTGTCGAGGGCATCGACGCGGGCGTCGTCGGCGATCACCCGCTCGGCGATATCGGTGTCGCGTTCGCGCAGCGCCACCAGCGATTGCGCAAGCTGGCTCTCGGCCAAGCCACCCATCTCGCTGATGGTCGCACTCAGGCGCTCGAGTTCCTCGTCGAAGCGCTTTAGCGTATGTTCCGCCATGTCGAATTCCTCTCCCGCTTTTCGCCGCCTCAGCCGACCGAATTCAACCAAACCGTCCGGTGATGTAGGCCTGCGTGCGCTTGTCCTTGGGTGTCGTAAACAGCGTCTCCGTCGCCCCGAACTCGACCAGTTCGCCGAGGTACATGAAGGCGGTGAAATCGGAAACGCGCGCCGCCTGCTGCATGTTGTGGGTGACGATGACGATCGTATAGTCCTTCTTCAGTTCGTCGATCAGCTCCTCGATCTTGGCCGTCGAGATCGGATCGAGCGCCGAGCAGGGCTCGTCGAACAGGATGACCTCGGGCTTGACCGCGACCGTGCGGGCGATGCACAGGCGCTGCTGCTGGCCGCCGGACAGGCTGAGGCCGCTGGCGGCGAGCTTGTCCTTGACCTCATCCCACAGCGCCGCGCGGCGCAGCGCCTGCTCGACCCGCCCGTCGAGTTCCGAGCGCGACAGGCGCTCGTAGAGACGGATACCGAAGGCGATGTTCTCGTAGATCGTCATCGGGAATGGCGTCGGCTTCTGGAACACCATGCCGATGCGCGCGCGCAGCAGGTTGATGTCCTGGTCGTCCTTGAGAAGGTTGTCGCCGTCGAACAGCACCTCGCCCGTGGCGCGCTGGCCGGGGTAGAGGTCGTACATGCGGTTGAGCACGCGCAGCAGGGTCGACTTGCCGCAGCCGGACGGGCCGATGAAGGCCGTGGCCTTGTTGGCGTAGAGCGACATGCTGATGCCCTTGAGCGCCCGGCCGTCGCCGTAGAAGAACTCGAGATTGCGCAGCGAGATCTTCGCGGTCAGGCCCGCGGTGTCGACGCCGGCATGGGTCGCGACCGGGGTGGCGAAGGTCGGCGTGGGAACGGAGGCCATGGTCATGACGATTTTCTCGCGGAGGTGAGAGAGCGGGCGATGATGCTGAGCGCCAGCACCGTCACGGTGATGAGGAGCGCCCCGGTCCAGGCGAGCTTCTGCCATTCCTCGTAGGGCGACAGGGCGAACTGGAAGATGACCACCGGTAGGCTGGGCATCGGCGCGTTCATGTTGGTGCTCCAGAACTGATTGTTCAGGGCCGTGAACAGGAGCGGCGCGGTCTCGCCGCTGATGCGCGCGATCGCCAGCAGGATGCCGGTGACGATGCCGGCGCGGGCGGCGCGATAGGCGATGCGGACGATCATGTGGGCGCGCGGCAGGCCGATCGACGCCGCCGCCTCGCGTAGCGTGTCGGGCAGCAGGGTGAGCATGTCCTCGGTCGTGCGCACGACCACCGGGATCACGATCACCGCCAGCGCCACGGCGCCGGCCCAGCCGGAGAAGTGGCCCATCGGCGCCACCATCACCTCGTAGATGAACAGGCCGACGACGATCGAGGGCGCGCTCAGCAGGATGTCGTTGATGAAGCGCACGACGCTGGAGAGCTTGTCGTGGCGGCCGTATTCGGCGAGGTAGGTGCCGGCCAGCACGCCGATCGGCGTGCCGATCAGCACGGCCAGGACAGTCAGGATCAGGCTGCCCACGATGGCATTGAGCAGGCCGCCGGCGGCGCCGGGCGGCGGCGTCATTTCGGTGAAAACCGACAGCGACAGGCCGCCCAGCCCCTCGTAGAGCAGCACGCCCAGCACGAGCACCAGCCAGCCCAGGCCGAACAGGGTGGCCGCGAGCGCGAGACCCTTGGCGATGGCGTTGCGGCGACGACGGCCGGCGTAGAACGGATTGACGGCAGGCTGGGCCATGGCGCTAGCCCTCCCTCTGCTTCAGGCGCAGCAGCATGTAGCGGGCCAACGACAACACGACGAAGGTGATGAAGAACAGGATCAGGCCCAGCGCCACCAGCGAGGAGGTGTAGAGATCGCCGACCGCCTCGGTGAATTCGTTGGCGATCGAGGCGGAGATGGTGGTGCCGGGCGCCAGGATCGAGGCGGAGATCTTGTGGGCGTTGCCGATGACGAACGTCACCGCCATCGTCTCGCCCAGCGCGCGGCCGAGGCCCAGCATGAAGCCGCCGATCACGCCGACGCGCGTGAAGGGCAGGATGACGTGGCGGAAGACTTCCCACGTTGTGCAGCCGACACCGTAGGCCGCTTCCTTGAGCACCGGCGGCACTGCGTCGAACACGTCGCGCGAGATCGAGGTGACGAAGGGCAGGACCATGATTGCCAGGATCAGGCCGGCCGTCAGCATGCCGATGCCGTAAGGCGGCCCCTCGAACAGCGACGACAGCAAGGGCACGTTCTCGAACGTGTCGATCAGGAGCGGCTGTACGTACTTCTGCAGGAAGGGCGCGAACACGAACAGGCCCCAGATGCCGTAGATGATGCTGGGGATGCCAGCCAGCAGCTCGATGGCGATGCCGATCGGCCGCCGCAGCCAGCCCGGGCAGAGTTCGGTCAGGAAGAAGGCGATCATCAACCCGACCGGAACGGCGATCACCATGGCGATGATCGACGTGACGAGGGTGCCGTAGATCGGCGCCAGGGCACCAAACTTCTCGGTTACGGGGTTCCAGGTCTCGGTGACGAAGAACGAGAAGCCGAAGGTGCCGAGCGCCGGCGCCGCACCGATCACCAAAGAGCCAATGACGCCGCTCAGCAGCAAAAGCACCAAGATGGCCGCCGCCCGCGTGAGGCCATGGAAGATCGTGTCGCTGACCCGCAGGCGCTTCAAAACCGCTGCCCGAGAGGCCGCTTCGCCGGCGCGCGCGCCGGTGCCGTTCAATGTCATGTCGGTCACTTTACCCCCCAGCCCTCATGACCCAAAGGTCCCCCGCTGCCGCGGGGGACCTTTGCCACCGTCGATCAGTTGGTCGGCGAGAACAGGGGCCTGCCGCCCGCGTCCTTGATCTCGGCGCCCCACATCTTCTGGATGTCGCCCACGACCTTGGCCGGCATGGCGACGTAATCGAGCTCTTCGGCCATCTTCGCGCCCTTGGCATAGGACCAGGCGAAGAACTTGAGCGCCTCGGTCGCGGCCGCGGGGTCCTGCGGCTTCTTGGGGATCAGGATCCAGGTGGCGGCCGTCATCGGCCACGACTGGTCGCCCGGCTGGTTGGCCAGGATCACGCCGTAGCCGGGCTGCGAATTCCAGTCGGCGTTGGCGGCGGCGGCCTGGAAGGTCGCCGCCGTCGGCAACACCGTCTTGCCGCCCTTGTTGACCATCTTGGTGTAGGTGAGCTTGTTCTGCTTGGCATAGGCGTATTCGACGTAGCCGATCGAGCCCTTGGTCTGGGCGACGTTGTTGGCGACGCCCTCGTTGCCCTTGGCACCGATGCCGCCCGGCCATTGCACCGCCGTGGCGACGCCGACCTTGGACTTCCAGTCCGGGCTCACCTCGGCCAGGTAGTAGGCGAAATTGTAGGTCGTGCCCGATCCGTCCGAACGATGGACCACGGCGATGGCCTGCTTCGGCAGCGCGACGCCGGGATTGAGCTTGGCGATGGCGGGATCGTCCCAGCGCTTGATCTCGGTGAGGAAGATCTTGGCCATCGTCGGGCCGTCGAGCGTGAGCTCACCGGGCTTGATGCCGTCGAGGTTCACGACCGGAACGATGGCGCCCATCACCATGGGAAACTGCGCGAGGCCCGACTCGTCGAGCTCCTTGCCCGGGAGCGGCGCGTCGGACGCGCCGAAGGTCACGGTCTTGGCCTTGATCTGCTTGATGCCGCCGCCCGAGCCGATCGACTGGTAGTTCATGCCGACGCCGGTCTCTTTCTTGTAGGCGTCCGCCCACTTGGCATAGATCGGATAGGGGAAGGTGGCGCCAGCGCCGGAAATGTCGACGGCCTGGGCGGTCCATGAGGTGAGCGCGAGCGCGGTAGCGGTCAGCGCGATCTTTGCGAATTTCATCGGTCTCTCCATCGGTGCGGCCCATCGGTACGGGCTCGGGCCGGGAGTGGAGTAAGGGTCCCGCGTCACTGTCCTATGACGGTTATGTGACAATACGATGACAGTCCCGGCGGGCTCTGAGGATGGATTTATACGCTTCCCGCCGCCTGTCGATCCGTCGGTTGGACAATGCCGGCAGCGTTGGCTATCGGGGAATGACCTTGGGGGCCACTTGGACGGAACTGGAATCGATGTCCTTCTATACGATCAAGGAAGCGATCCGCGCCGGTCTTCGCCTCAAGCTCTCGCTCCCGGATGGAGAACACATCGTCGAACCGCACGTGCTGGGCCGCAATCGCGGCGGCGACACGTTGCTTCGCGCCTACCAGATCCGAGGCCCCGGCCAAGCCGGTGCCGCGACCCGCTGGAAACTTTTCCGGCTGGATCGCATCGGTCACGCGGTCGAGGCCGGCGGCAGGTTCAAGGCTCCCCGACCGAGCTACAAGCCGAATGACGCGACGATGAAGGGCGGCATCATCGAGCGTCTATGAGCGTGCGCCGACCGGCGTCCTAGCGGCCGGCATCCTAGCGGAGCGTCGGATCGAGGCGGTCGCGCAACCAGTCGCCCAGCAGGCTGATCGACAGGGTCGTCAGCACGATCACGCCGGCCGGCGCCAGCATGATCCAGGGCGCGCGGGTGATGTATTCGCGGCCGTAGCCCACCATGTTGCCGAGCGAGGTGAGCGGCGGCTGCACGCCGAGGCCGAGGAACGACAGGCCGCTTTCCAGCAGGATGATCTCGGGAAAGGTGAGCGTCATCGACACGATCAGGGTCGAGGCGATGTTGGGCAGGATGTGCAGCCCGTAGATGCGGCCGGGCCCGGCGCCGAGCTGGCGCACCGCCGAGGCATAGCCCTGCTCGTTGGCGGCGAGCGTCAGGCCGCGCGCGATCCGGGCATAGCGCTCCCACGAATGGAAGCCCATCAGGCCGATGAACAGCGGCAGGCTGTTGCCGAAAAACGCCAGCACCGAGAGCGCAATGATCATGAACGGCATACTGGCCTGAAAGTCGATCGCCATCAGGATCACCGACTCGAGGCGGCCGCGGAAGTGGGCGGCGAGGAAGCCCAGCGCGGTGCCCAGCGTGGTGGCGATCAGGGTGCCGAAGAAGGCGATCAGCAGGCTCATGCGGATCGATAGCAGCAGGCGCGAGAAGACATCGCGGCCGAGTTCATCGGTGCCCAGCGGATGAGCGAATTCGCCGCCGAACAGCAGCGGCGGCATCAGTCGGGCTTTCAGGTCGAAGGCGGTGATGGAATACGGCTGGAGGAAATCCGCGCCGAGCGCGATGACAACCATCGCCCCCAGCCAGAAGGCGGCAAACAGGACACCGGACGGCAGTCCAGCGGCACGGCGCATCAGCGCGCCGAGGCCGGTCGGCCGCAGCGTGACCGGAAGAGATGACTCGCGCATGGCCATCGGCCTCTCCTCAGTGTCCACTCAGTGTCCGCCGGCGGTCGCGCCGCGCACGCGCGGATCGAGCCAGCCGTAGGCGAGGTCGACGGCGAGGTTGGCCGACACCATCCAGGCCGCGATCACCATCAGGATGGCCTGCACCACCGAGAGATCGCGGTTGGCGACGGCCGAGACCAGCAGGCGGCCGACGCCAGGCCAGGCGAAGACGGTTTCGACCACGACAGCGCCCGCCACCAGGCTGCCGATCATGAAGCCGATGATGGTGACGGTCGGGATCGCCGCATTGGGCAGGGCATGGCGCGACACGACGCGATGCCAGCTGACGCCCTTGGCCGAAGCGGCGCGGATGTAGGGCTGGCCCAGCACCTCGAGCATGGCCGAACGCGTGAAGCGGGCCATGATGGCGGCACCCGCGGTGCCCAGCGTCACGATGGGCAAGATGGCATGGAGGGGAGAATCGGCGCCGCTGGCCGGCAGCCAGCCCAGCGTGACGGCGAAGATCAGTACCAGCACCAGGGCAAGCACGAAGCTCGGCATGGTGAAGCCCGCGACCGAGACCGCCATGGTGAGCCGGTCGGCCAGCGTGTTGCGGTGGAGCGCTGCATAGATGCCGGCGGGAATGCCGATGCCCACTTTCAGCGCCAGCGCCGGCAGCGTGAGGACGAGCGTGGCCGGCACGCGTTCCATCACCAGATCGATGGCGGACCGGCCGTCGCGCATCGACTTGCCGAAATCGCCGGTAAGCGCGTGGCCGATGTAGGAGAAATACTGCTCCCACAGCGGGCGCTCGAGGCCCCAGGCCTTGCGGAATGCCGCGATCGCCTCGGGTGGCGCATCGACCGACATGATGAGCAACGCCGGATCGCCCGAGAGGCGCAGCACCACGAAGGCGAAGGTCATGACAAAGAGGATGGTGAGGCCTGCGCGCAGCAGGCGGGAGGTCGCAAACATCAGCATCAGACGGCAACCCTCAAGGCAGGCTCGTTGACGCGATGGCAGGCGACCTGGCGGCCGTCGGGCAGTGCTTCCAGCACCGGCCGCTCGCTCCGGCATAGCGCCACGGCGAAAGGACAGCGCGGATGGAAGGCACATCCCGCCGGCGCGTCGACCGGGCTGGGCGGATCGCCCTGCAGCAAGAGCGGCTCGCGGCGCGGCCCGCCGCCACGGCCCGTCCCAAGGGTCGTCGAGGGGATCGCCGACACCAACGCCCGCGTATAGGGATGCGCCGGCTGGGCAAACAGGCTTTCGGCCTCGCCCTGCTCGACGATGCGGCCGAGATACATGACCGCCACGTCATGGCTCACCTGCCGCACGACCCTGAGGTCGTGGCTGATGAAGAGGTAGGCGATGCCCAGCCGATCCTGCAGGTCGAGCAG
>JAUXST010000019.1 GCA_030679805.1 Reyranella sp.
ACCTATCTCTTCATCGCCCATGACCTCAGCGTGGTCGAGCACATCTCGACGCGCATCGCCGTGATGTATCTCGGCCGCGTGGTCGAGATCGCGCCGTCGCGGGACCTCTACGATACGCCGCTGCATCCCTATTCCGAGGCATTGTTGTCGGCGGTGCCGATCCCCGATCCGACGGTGAAGCGCCAGCGCATCATGCTGCAGGGCGACGTGCCCAACCCGATCAACCCGCCGTCGGGTTGCCACTTCCACACCCGCTGCCCGATCGCCAAGCCCGACTGCGCCACGCGCGTGCCCGAGCTGCGCGAGAGCCGGCCGGGCCACTGGGTGTCCTGCCACTACCGGGGATAGCGGTTACTCGAAGCCGCAGTCCTTTGGCGTCGTGCTGACGGCGAGCTTGCGGCCGCCGTCGCGGAAGCAGCCGGCCGACCATGTTCCCGAGAACACGGCGTCTGCCGCATCGGCATAGACGCCTTGCCCGTTCGGCTTGCTGTCCAGCCATTCGCCTTCGTAGCGGGCGCCGTCCGCCCATACCATCGTGCCCCGTCCGGTTCTCAGGCCCTCGAACCAGTCGCCCTCGTAGCGGTCGCCGTTGGCGAAGTCGTACACGCCGGTGCCATGCCGCCAGCCTTCGCGCCATTCGCCGTCGTAGCGATCGGCGATCACGGTGCTGGTGGCGGTGCCGCGACCGCTTTCCCAGCCGTCGCTGAACTCGCCCTCGTAACGGTCAGTCGGTCGGCCGTCGTCGAACCATTGCAGGACGCCGCTCCCTTCGGCGATCCCGTTCGGACAGGCGCCCGACCAGGTGACCGATTCGCGCGGCTGCGGCGCCGGATTGCGGATCCTGCAGCCGGTCTTGTTGTCCGCGATCCAGCCATCCGGCGGAGGCACTTGCGCGACGGCTGGCAGCGCGGCGATCACGATTGCCAGAAGAAGAAAGCAGCGCAAGGACATGACGCCCATTCTAGGTCCGACCAAGCTTGCCGACGAGGGATCTCCGCGTGATCATCGGCCCCATGCATGCTCAACGCTAGTTGGACGGCGGCGGCCCCGGGGTGCCGCCGCGCCCTCTTTCGCCGATCGGAGGGGGCTTCTGCTTTCCATCCGAGGAAGTGCCTTTGATTTCCTCCGCGGTGACCTGGCAGTCGTGATTGCGGTCATATCGTACAAATATTGGATTGGGTTTATCGGCAAATTCACGGAGGCTGAGACGCCCATCCTGATTGTCGTCGAAATAGGCCATATCTGCTTTAGCGAAGACTGGCTCCCATTGTCCCAGTGCCAGAAACTCCTGTTTATCTAGCGCTCCATCGCCGTTCCTGTCCGAGCGTCTGAACAGCTGTTCGGCAAATCGCCTCCACTCCTCACAAGTGAGAACGCCATCGTGATCCATATCCCAACGGGACATGGCACCGGCCAATGGATCCGATGCCTGTCTCGAAGCAGGCGGAGGCCCGGCGCTCGACTGCCCCAGAGACGGTGTGCCGGCACTTCCAAGTGCGACGATCAATGCAGCCATGATTGAGGCCAGTAGGCCTTTCCAAGGGCAAGTCTTCAATCGTCATCCCTCTCAGACGAGTCCTCTGCGTTCTTCGGGAAACAGAAACGTGTGGCTGCAAAGCCCCTCACCATTCGAGCGCTATTGGATCCGAGACGCGCGGGATTGGCCTCTACTCGCGGCTTCGGAGTGGTCGGCGCCGAGGGCCTCGTCATAATTTCGCCAAGGCCTCAAGCAGTCGACGAATACTGCCCCGCACACTGGTGCTCTTGATTTTGTAGTACGCGCGGATGAGCCCCATCATTTCGCGATCAATGCGGGGCTCCGAGAATGTCGGCCGGCCTCTCTCCCGACGAGAGCGACCTTTGCCGGTCGGGTTGGCCTCCATCTTCAGGAAGAAGTGGGACACCGGTACATCCAAAACCTTTGCGAGTTCATAGAGCCGGCTCGAGCCGATGCGATTTCTGCCAGACTCATATTTCTGTATCTGTTGAAAGGTGACGCCAACCGCATCCCCGAGCGCCGTCTGGCTCATCTCGATGAACAGTCGCCGTTGCCGAAGGCGACCGCCCACATGAACATCGATGGGATGGGAAGGCATCCAGTCTCTGCGATATGTTGGCGCTCAATGGTCGCGCCTGGTGGCGCGCAACCGGAACTATCTTACATTCCCGTCAACGCGACCATCAAAGTGCACGCGTCACCGATTACTATTGTGTTTCTGATTATTTCTGACCGCGTCTGGAGTGGCCGCACGGCGAGGCAATCGCGGTCGGCGGAAGAAGGAGGTAGCGCAAGGACATGGGGTCCATTCTAGGTCCCACTAGGCTTGCCGACGAGGGATCTCCGCGTGATCATCGACCCCATGAAGCGCTTTCTCGCAGCATCGGCCGTGCTCGCGCTCGGCGCCTGTGCTGCCGCCGATGGCGGCGACAAATCCCCGGGCAAGTATGCGGGCACGGCTGAGCAGGCGCTGATCGCCGCCTGGGGTCCACCGTCATCGATCGAGGAAGCGGGCGACACCCGGTATCTCAGCTACCGGCAGCACCGTGCGTTCTATATCCCGGCTGCGACCCCGATCTGCCCGCCCGGTGAATGCGTGCCGCTCGGCGGCGCCAAAAGCTTCATGCTGAACGAGTCGTGCACGACGACCTTTGCGGTCGAGGACGGCAAGGTCAAAAGTTGGCGCCGCGACGGCAAGGCCTGCGCCGCCTGATCCGGCGAAACAGTCGAAGGGGTGGTACCCGCTGCCGGACTCGAACCGGCACGGCCTCGCGGCCTCGGGATTTTAAGTCCCGTATGTCTACCAGTTCCATCAAGCGGGCGTGATGCGACCATAATCGGCGCGGGTGCTAATGGAAAGCCATGCGTGTTCTGTCGCTCTGCCTGCTGCTGAGCCTTCTCGCGGCCTGCGCCACGCCGCCGCCAACATCGTCTGCCGATCCACAGGCGGCGTTGCTGGCCGGCCTGCGTCGGGGCGGCTACCTCCTCTACCTGCGCCATGCCGAGACCGCGGTGGCGCCCGAGTCTGCGGTGCGCGATCTCGGCGACTGCAGGTGGCAGCGTAATTTGAGCGAACATGGCCGCGAGCAGGCCGCGGCCCTGGGGACGATGCTGCGCCAGCAGGGAATTGCCGTCAGTGCGGTCGAGACCAGCGGCTTTTGCCGCACGCGCCAGACCGCCGAGCTGGTCTTCGGCCGCGCGTCGACAGTGAGCGGCGACCTTTTCTACCACGTGAGCCAGACGCCGGCGGAGATCGCGGCCGAAACGGCCCGCCTGAAGGCGCGGCTCGGCCGGCGGCCCACCGCCGGCAACGTCGCCCTGGTTGGCCATGCGCCGACGTTCCGCGATGCCACGGGAATCGAACTGGCCGAAGGGCAGGGCGCGATCGTGAAGCCTGCCGGCGACGGCACGTTCAGCATCGTCGGCCGCCTCGATGTCGGCGGAATCTCAGCCGGCCGGGGCTCCTGACGAAAAGCCCGCAAGCATGCCGCCCTCGACGAAGGCCCGCAGCAGGCCGGCGGTGCGGGCTGGCGCTTGATCGTCGCCGGTGAATGGCGCCACGGCCTCGCAAAGCTCGGGGAACGCCTTCCCGGCGACCAGCGCATCGAGCATCAGGGTCTCGTCTGCATCGAGCGAACGGAAGTTCGAGACCCGCTCTGGCCGCCAGATTGCCCAGGTGACAGGTGCCTCGGCGCGCGCGACCTCGAGATTGCCCGGCTCGACCTCGTCCCGACGCTGCCAGGCCTGCGCCACCTCGTATTCGAAAATGCAACGGCGGAGCGACGGCAGGGCGGTGAAGGAGAGGGTCTCCCAGGCCTCGAGCGGCAGGGCCATCAGCGCGTCGGCGGCGATCGGTGTCGCGTCGAGCGAGTCGAAGGCCTCACCCAGCGCCCACTCGAAGCGCACCATCTCGACAGCCGCCGGCGCGCCGTTGTAGGGCGCAGTGCTGGCCATGAAATCCGCCAGTCCCTTGCCGAACCAGCGTACCGAGGGATGGTGCGAGGGGTGGGCGGCGATGTAGGCGCGCGCCACGTGATCGAAGTCGGCGGGGCCGGCCATCGCCATCAAGCCGGGATAGTCCGTCGTCAGCGCTTCGATCAGGCGCAGTGTGTAGCCGTCGCGATAGACGTCGAGCAGGGTAACCCGGTCGGCCTTCTGCGTGTCGCGCACCGCCGTCTGGAAGGCGTCGCTGCTCTTGAACAGGTAGTCCTGGAAAGCGCGCTGGAGGTCACCCAGGGAGCCTGCATTGGTGGTCATCCTTCGGCTCCGCGGACCGGTGCGGCAACCTCGCGGCCGACATCCGCGGCGATGCTGCGTGCGATGTCGAGCTCGGCCAGCAGCTCCTCGTAGGGCGGGATGTCGGCGTCGCGCTCGATCATGGCCGGCACGCCGGGAAAGAGTCGCACCGCCTCAGCGTAGAGCGTCCAGACGTCGGGCACGATCGGATGATCGTGGGTGTCGATGATGTGGCTGCCCTTGTGGGTGTGGCCAGCGAGATGGAACTGCCGCACACGTTCGCGCGGCATGGCGCGCAGGAAGGCGAGCGCATCGAACTCGTGGTTGAATGCGCTGACGTAGACATTGTTGACGTCGAGCAGGATGTCGCAATCGGCGCGCCGACTGAGTTCGGCCATGAACTCCCATTCGCTGAGTTCGGAGGCGGCATAGGTGACGTAGCTCGAGACGTTTTCCAGCACGAGGCGGCGGCCGAGCCGGTCCTGCACGCGGCTCACCCGCTCGGCGACGTGGTTCAACGCTTCCCCGGTGTAGGGCAAGGGGAGCAGGTCGTGCATGTTGAGGCCGCGCAGGCCGGTGAAGCAGAGGTGGTCGGAGATCCACATCGGCTGGACACGATCCGCCAGCGCCTTCAGGTCGTCGAGATAGCGCTCGTTCAACGGATCTATCGAGCCGATGGAGAGCGACACGCCGTGCAGCGCCATCGGGTAGTCGCGGCGGATGCGGTCGAGCCAGTGCATGGGGCTGCCGCCCGGTACCATATAGTTTTCCGACAGAGCCTCGAACCAGCTCACCCGGCCGGGACTGGCGGCGATCTCCTCGTAGTGCTCGGGCCGGAGCCCTAGCCCGAAGTCGATGGCGGCAGCACACATGCGGTCGATTTTACTCCACAAATGGGACGGGCATCCGCGGCTTCCCCGGACGCCCTCAGCTCCGCGTGCCTGAAGTTACTTGGACTTGAGCACCGTGCACTCGAACGAGCTGCCGGCGTTGACGAAGCCCTGGCCCTTGCAGGCGTTCATGCCCTTGCACGACGACTTGGCGGTCTTGCAGGCGCTCTGGCCTTTGCAGGCGTTGGCACCGGCGCAAGGAACGTCGGCAAAGGCCGCAGGCGCGAAAGCGCCGACGGCGAAGACGGCGGCGGCGGTAGCAAACATGGTGCGCTTGGTCATTGTTCTTTCTCCCAGATTGGTTCCGTATCGGCGGGGACGCCGATACGGCAGGACGACCCTGCGCTGTTGATACGGCCGCGGACAAATCACCGATCGCCACGACGATCTCACAGTTCGGTGAGTAGCTGACAAAAAGCGGGCGCCGCGGTTTCCCGCGACGCCCTGGGTTCGTCGGGGGGGGGGCCGACGAACTTGTTACATCACCTTGCCGCCGGCCTTGGTGCACGCGGCAGCGTCGGCTGCCTCGGTCCAGCCCTGGCCCTTGCAGGCGTTCATGCCCTTGCAGGCCGACGAGGCGGTCTTGCAGGCGCTAGTGCCCTTGCAGGAATTGGCGCCGGTGCAATGGACGCCGGCGGCCTGCGCAGCGGAGGCGAAGGTGCCGGCGGCGAAGATCGCTGCGGCCGTGGCGATGAGGGTCTTCCTGGTCATGTGTCACTCCCTTGAGGAAATCACTCGCGGAGAGCGCGGGGGCGTCTCCACGCCGCAACCATGACTCCCGACGGGTTCACCGGGAAGTCAGGCCTTGGCGATGCCCCGTGATCGCACGTTCACTTGGCCGTGAAGCGGGCGGGCGAGAGTGCTGCTTCGGCGACGCCGAGACCGGCGATGTCGGCGGGCAGCCCCTTGCCCAACGCCAGGTTCGTGGCCAGCCGTCCGGCGGCCGCGGCGGTCTGGATTCCGTAGCCGCCCTGGCCCGCCAGCCAGAAGAAGCCCTCGACCTTGGGGTCGTAGCCCGCGACCAGGCTCTTGTCGGCGACGAAGCTCCGGAGGCCCGCCCATTTGTTCTTGATGCGGCGGATGGTGAGCGTGCTCGCCGTCTCGATGCGGTCGACGGCGGTGGCGACGTCGATCTCCTCGGGCTGGGCGTCGCAGGGCGGCGAGGGCGTTTCGTCGGCGAGCGAGCCCAGGAACTGGCCGACCTCGGGCTTGAAGTAGAAGCTCTCGTCGAAGTCGATGACCATCGGCAACGGCGCGGGATCGACGCCGGGCGGCGCGTCGAAGGTGAAGGCCGTGCGCCGTTTCGGCACCAGCCCGATCGGTGCGCAGCCGGCCAGTCCGCCCAGGATATCGGCCCAGGCGCCTGCGGCATTCACGATGTTGGCGGCGGACAGCTGCTCGCCATCACGCAGTCGGATCGTCCACCGTCCGTCCTCGCGATCGAGCGCCGTGACCTCGGCGTTGAGGCGCAGCACGCCGCCCGCGGCGCGTGCACCCTTCAGGAATCCGGCGTGGATGGCGGCCACGTCCATGTCGTCGGCCTCGGGCTCGAAGACCGCGCCGCCGCCGGCAGCTTCGGGTCTCAGCAGCGGCTGCAGGAGCAGCACCTCGGCCGGGTCTAGCCAGCGCACGCTGGGCACCAATTGGGCATAGTCGGCGGCGGCCGCCTTGACAGCTGCTTCCTGCTCGGCGCGTCCGGCGACCACCGCGCCGCGCGGCGTCAGCAACGGATGGTCGGTGAACCCGGCAGGCGGCCGGCGATAGAAACGGCCCGACGCCACGGTGATGGCGCGGATCTGGGCGTTGCCGTAGGTCTCCGAATGCAGTGCCGCCGACCGGCCGGTGGTGTGGTAGGCGGGCACGTGCTCGCGCTCGAGGATGATCACCCGGCCCCCTGATGCGAGTTGGGGCGCAAGGTGGTAGGCGGCGGAAACCCCGGCAATGCCGGCGCCGATGATGGCGAAATCGAAATCCTGCATGGGCGGCACATTGCAAGGTCGATGCCACGCCTGCAATAGTCGCGTCCGGTCATTGTGAAGAAGCCATGAACATCGCCCATCTGCTGCTGGGTTCGTCCCAGGAATTCCGCGATCTGCCGGCGCTGGCGCGCGGGGACTCGCTCCATCTCGGCTACCGCGACCTGTGGCGTAAGGTCTCGGTCATGAGCACGCATCTGCAGGGGCGCTTCGGGCTGCTGCGCGGCGACCGCGTTGCCTTCGCCATGACCAATTGCGTCGAATCGATCGAGGTCATGTACGCCATCTGGCATGCCGGGCTCTGCGCCGTGCCGATGAACGCCAAGCTGCATGCCAAGGAGTTCGCCTTCATCCTGGAGAATTCCGGCGCGAAGCTCTGCTTCGTGACGCCCGATCTCGCCGGCACCATCGCCGAGGCCGCGCGCGAGGCGCCCGATCTGAAGGAGATCGTCGACACGACGACGCGGGCCTATAGCTTCATGGAAGTGGGCGACCCGAGCGCCATCGCCGACTGCGAACCGACCGACCTTGCCTGGCTCTTCTACACCTCGGGCACCACCGGCCGGCCCAAGGGCGCCATGCTGACGCACCGCAATCTGCTGGCGATGACGCTCAACTACTACGCCGACGTCGATCGGCCCGTTCCCGGCGGTTCGATCGTGCATGCAGCACCCATCAGCCACGGCTCGGGCCTGTGGAACTTTCCGATGCTGGCGCGGGGCGTCGTCCAGGTCTTTCCCGAGAGCGGCCATTACGACGTGACGGAGACGGTCGAGCTGATGAACCGCTGGCCCGACTGCAGCATCTTCCTCGCGCCGACCATGGTAAAGCGGCTGGTCGAGCACGGCAGCGTCTCCGACCTGAAGCCCGGGGCGCTGCGCCTCATCACCTACGGCGGCGCGCCGATGTATGTGAGCGACCTCAAGCGCGCCATGGAGACGCTGGGCAACGTGCTGACCCAGCTCTACGGCCAGGGCGAGAGCCCGATGACGATCACCCATCTCAGCCGCGAGTTCCATGCCGACCGCGCCCATCCGCGCTGGGAGGCAAGGCTCGCTTCGGCTGGGCTCGCCGACACCTGCATGGAGGTGCGCGTCGTCGACGAGGACGGCCGCCAGGTGCCGACGGGGGAAGTCGGCGAGATCATCTGCAAGGGCGATCCGGTGATGGCGGGCTACTGGAACAACCTGGAAGCCACAGCGCGCTCGCTGCGCGACGGCTGGCTGTGGACCGGCGACGTCGGCGCCTTCGACGAAGAAGGGTTCCTGACGTTGAAGGACCGTTCCAAGGACATGATCATTTCGGGCGGCTCCAACATCTATCCGCGCGAGATAGAAGATGTGTTGAACCTCCATCCCGGCGTCGCCGAGTGCTCGGTGGTCGGTCGCCCCCATCCGGAATGGGGCGAGGACGTCGTGGCCTTCGTGGTGACGCGCCCGGGTGCCAGTGTGGCGCCGGCCGACCTCGACCGCCTCTGCCTCGACAACATCGCGCGCTTCAAGCGGCCGAAGGACTACAAGTTCGTCGATGCGCTGCCCAAGAACAACTACGGCAAGATTCTCAAGACGGAACTGCGTTCCAAGCTCTAGGCTCACGACACGAACGAGGAGGATAAGACATGGGCAGCATGATCGATTTCAAGCGTCCGGACGGCAGCAGCTGCAAGGGCTATGTCGCGGAGGCCGGCCAAGGTAAGCCGGGGGGCAAGCCCGGCATCGTCGTGATCCAGGAATGGTGGGGCCTGAACGACCAGATCTGCGGCGTCGCCGACCGTTTCGCGCGCGCGGGCTACAATGCGTTGGCGCCCGACCTCTACAAGGGTCGCGTCACGCAGAAGCCTGATGAGGCCAACCACATGATGAGCGGCCTCGATTTCGTCGGCGCCTCGGACCAGGACATCGCCGGCGCGGTGAAGCATCTCGCTGAGATGGGCGGCAAGGTGGCCGTGATGGGCTTCTGCATGGGCGGCGCGCTCACGATCGCTGCTTGCGCGCGCATCCAGGGCATCGCCTGTGGCGTGCCGTTCTACGGCATCCCGCCGGGACAGCTCGCCGATCCCGCCAAGATCAAGGTGCCGCTGCAGGGCCACTTCGCCAACAAGGACGACTGGTGCACGCCGGCCGCCGTCAACGAGCTGGAGAAGACCATGAAAGGCGCAGGCCAGAGCCCCGAGATCTTCCGCTACGACGCGGCCCACGCCTTCTCCAACGAGCGCAGCGAGGCCTACGACGTGAAGTCGGCCAATGCCGCATGGGAGCGCATGCTGGCGTTCCTGGGCAAGCACCTCTGAGCCAAGCACCCCTGACGAAGAGGCCGGCGCTCAGCCTCGCCGTCGTCGGGCTGGGCGCCTCGCTCGCGCCGCTCGACATCGCCGTCAACGTGGCGCTGCCGGCGATCACTGGCCACTTCAAGCTGGCGCTGGGCGACGTGCAGTGGTTGGTGATCTGCTACGTGCTGGTCTACGGCTCGCTGATGCTGGTGTGCGGCAAGCTGGGCGACCTGTTCGGCCATCGCCTGATCTTCCGCGCCGGCCTCGCCATCTCCGCCGTGGGCTGCGCCGCCTGCGCCGCGGCGCCCGATTGGCCGCTGTTCCTGTGGGCGCGGGCGGCCCAGGGCGTCGGCACGGCGCTGGCGCTGTCCTGCACGCCGGCGCTCGCGACCTCGTTGTTTCCGGAAAAGGAGCGCACCAAGGCGCTGGCGGGGTATGCGAGTTCCATGGCCCTGGCCGCCGCGGTCGGGCCTCTGCTCGGCGGCGCGCTGATCGAAGTCTGGGGCTGGCCGGCGGTCTATTGGGTGCGCGTGCCGATCGCTCTCGTGACACTCGCGCTGTCTGGTTTGTTGCCGTCACCCCCTTTGCGATCATCCGGGCCCGACTCGCGGCCGTTCGACGCCGTGGGCGCGCTGTTGCTGGCCGCCTGCATGAGCACGCTGCTGCTCTCGCTGGTGCTGTCGCAGCGCAAGGAAGTGGCGGGCTTGTGGGCACTCGCACTGTTCGTCGTGGCGCTCGTCGTACTCGTGGCCTACGTGCGGCGCGCCAACCGCGTGCCCGAGCCCATCATCCGCCCGGCGCTGTTCACCGACGTGCGGTTCGTGGTCCCCAATGTGCTGAACGTACTGGCCAACCTCGCGGGCTTCTCGATCCTGCTGCTTACGCCCTACTATCTGGTGAACGTGCTCAAGCTGACGGCCCTGATGACCGGCATCGTGCTGGCGATGGCCTTCGCCGGCAGCCTCACGGGTGCGCCGCTCTCGGCCCTGCTGGTGCGCCGCATCGGCCAGCGGCCCACGGTCTTCGCCGGCATCGCCTGCGTCGGGCTTGGCCTGCTGCCGCTGGGCTTCACCGGCGTTCGGACGCCGGTGGGCCTCATAGCGCTGCTGCTGTTCCTGGAAGGCGTGGGCCAGGGCCTGCTCACGGTGGCCTACACCGACATCGTGACCGCGGCGCTGCCGCCGCGCGACCGCGGCGTCGCCGGCAGTCTCTCCCTGCTCACGCGCACGCTGGGCATCGTCGGCGGCGCCTCGGTCCTGACGGCGCTGCAGGCGCGCGGCGCCGAGGGCATCTGGGGCATGGCGGGCTTCCTCGCCGGCTATCGCTTCGCCTTCCTTGCGGCCGGCGGCGGCTTGCTGGTGGCGCTGCTGCTCTCCTGCCTGTGGCCGCGCGCCTGGTCTAACCGGGCCGACGTGCCACCAGCCCGGTGATCGGGCAGTCGCGCAGGAAGTCGCTCCAGTCCTGCCCGGCCGACGGTGCCGCCTGGGCGTCGACGAAACGGAAGTCCGCAAGACCTGCTTCGGCGAAGACCTGTTCGTAGGTCTCGGGCGCCAGCCAGAAATTGTCGAAACCGAAGGTCTTTCCGTCCGACGTAGGGAAGGAGTAGCGGATGCGCGATCCTTCGTGGCGGGGCAACTCGAGGGTGCGCGAGAAGCCGTAGGCGGCGTAGTCGCCGTAGCGCGCGAGTGCCGTGCGGGGATTGTCGTTGATGCCGATCAGGCGACCGCCCGGCTTCAGGTTGGCCCAAACGGTGCGGGCAAAGGCCAGCAGCTCCCCGGCGGTGTGTGCGTAGTTGAAAAGGTAGCAGGCGACGACCAGGTCGAAGTTGCCGACTGTACCGAGGCCGTCGGCGTCGCCCACCTGATACGAGATTCCCAGCGGCTCCTGGTGTTCGATCGAGTGCGCCCGTTCAACCATGGCGCCCGACAGGTCGAAACCCAGCACCGATCCGGCGCCGCGGCGGGCGAAAGCACGCGAGTAGGTGCCGTCGCCACACGGCAGGTCGAGGACGGACAATCCACGGACGTCACCCGCCAGGTCGAACAGCGTCGGCGCCTCCACGACGATTCGGAACGGCAGCTGCTTGGAGGCGGCGTACTCGGCCGCGATGTCGTCGTATTCGGCATGACGGGGAGCGTGATCGGCCATGATTTCGTGATACTTTCGAGATACGGGACAAGCAAGTGGGGGAGATCGGCAGCGTGCTCACGACCCGCCTGGTGAAGACGGCCATGGTCGCCTCGACGGCGCTGTTCGCGCTTCTGGTGACCTTCAACAACCTCACCGACTACAACTCGAACTACGAGTTCGTGCGCCATGTGCTCAGTATGGACACGACTTTCCCCGGCAACGCGCTGATGGGCCGCGCGATCACCGCGCCGGCTTTGTGGGCCGCGGGCTATTGGGCGATCATCTTCACCGAGGCTGTGATCGGCATCACGCTGGCCTTTGCCGCCGTGCAGCTCGCGACCAATCTGCGGGCGGGCGCGGCCAGGTTCAATGCGGCCAAGAAATACGCCATTGCGGGCGTCGGGCTCGGGTTTCTGCTCTGGTTCACCGGCTTCATGGTCGTGGGAGGCGAATGGTTCGCGATGTGGCAGTCGAAGGTCTGGAACGGCCAGGAGGCGGCGTTCCGCTTCTATGTGACGTTGCTCGCGGTAGTCATCTTTCTCAATCAGCCGGATGGAGAACTCGACGCATGATCTCGAAGCGAAGGTTGATCCTGGGCGCAGGCGCCCTGATCTGCGTGGCTGGCGCCCGGCCAGCCCGCGCCGCCCTGCCGCCGATTTCGATGCCGCGCCACGAGCAGGCGATGCGCCAGGCGATCGAGGAAGCGCGGCGCAATCCGGTCTATCCGTTCGGCGCCGTCATCGTGCGGGCCGACAACGGCGAGGTGGTGGCGCGCGGCGTCAACAATTCCCGGGAGAACCCGACCCTGCACGGCGAGATCGCCTGCGTGAACGACTACGTCCGGCTGAATGGCAACAAGGGCTGGAGCGACAAGGTCCTCTACACGACGGGCGAGCCCTGCTCGATGTGCATGAGCGCGCTGGTATGGGCCGGCATCGGCGGGGTTGTGTTCGCCTCCTCGATCGACGGCATTCGGCGGGCCGGCATCGATCAGATTGCCATTACTGCCAAGACCGTCGCCGAGGCCTCGCCGTTCTACAGCGGCCTGCTGCTGGGCGGCGTGCTGGCGGCGGAGACCGACCGGATGTTCCTGGAGCGCCGCAGGAGCTGACTGGACGTCTTCACGTCAGCTTGATGTTTCCTCTCCTGATGATGTCGCCGAACATCGCCGTCTCGACGCCGATGCGGCCCTTGAAGTCGGCCGGGCCGAGATAGGTCACGCGCATGCCGCCGTTGTGGACCTTCGCCATGATGTCGGGTGAGCGCAGCGCCGTGGCGATCGCCTGGTCGAGCTTGGCCACCACCGACAACGGCGTGCCCGCGGGAGCGAGGACCCCGAACCACGAATCGCCGCCATCCTTGCCATAGCCCTGCTCGCGCAGTGTCGGAATGTCGGGGAAGTCGGGGTGGCGGACTTCGGCCAGCATGGCGAGCCCGCGGACCTTGCCGGCCTTGATGTGCGGCAACGTCAGCTGGTCGAACTGGGCCTGGACTTCGCCGGCCAGCAGGGCGTTGGTCGCCGGTGCGCTGCCGCGATAGGGCACATGCACCATTTTTATGCCGGCCTCGAGATTGAGCATCTCGCCGAACAGGTGCGTGATGGTGGCGAGCCCGGCCGAGCCGAAATTGATCTTGCCGGGGTTGGCCTTGGCGTAGGCCACGAACTCGGCGACCGTCCGGGCCGGTACCGAGGGATGGATGGCGAAGGCGCCCCACGACGTCGACATGCGCGAGACCGGGATGAAGTCCTTCTCCGGGTCGAACGGGATGGGTTGCAGGTGGCGGGTGATGCAGACCATCGCGGTCGTCGTGGTCAGGAACGTATAGCTGTCGACCGGCTGGTTCTTGACGTATTCCGCGCCGATCATGCCCGAGGCACCGGCCTTGTTGTCGAACAGCACGCTCTGGCCGAGGATCTGGCCGGCGCGGTCCATGACGATGCGGGTCGAGACGTCGGACGGCCCGCCTGGCGGGTAGGGGATCACCATGCGGATCTGCTTGGCTGGCCACTCCTGGGCGGCAGCCGGCCGCACCGCTGCCGCAGCGCCCAATGCCAGTGCACCCGTGAACGTCCGACGACGCATTCCACAATCCTCCCTGGGTTCGTTCGTTGCTGGGAGCATTCCATGGCTCGCCTTCGACCGCCAGCCGTGTGTTAGGCTCCGCCTATGAGACGGTTTGTCGATGCCCGGGTGGCGGCGGTGTTCAAGGACTACCCGCCGGGCCTGCGGGCGCGGCTGATGGCGTTGCGCGAGCTGGTGTTCGACACCGCCGCCGGCACATCAGGCGTGGGCCGGCTCGACGAGACGCTGAAGTGGGGCCAGCCGAGCTATCTCACGGCCGAGAGCGGCAGCGGCACCACGGTGCGCCTGGATTGCCTGAAGACCCGCGACGGCTACGCGGTCTACTTCCATTGCCAGAGCGGCCTGGTCGATCAGTTTCGCACGATCTATCCCGACACGTTCGCTTACGAGGGCAAACGCGCCATCGTGTTCGAGACTGGCGCGCGTGTGCCGGTCCGGGCGCTGCGCCATTGCCTCGCTCTCGCATTCACCCATCACGCCCGAAAGAAATCCGGAAAGGCCGCATGACCACCACCGTCTATTCCGCCCGCCGCATCGTCACGATGAATCCCAACCGGCCCTTCGCCACCCATGTGGCGGTGCGCGACGGCCGCATCCTGGGCGCGGGCTCGCTCGAGGAGCTGAAGGGCTGGGGCGAGGTCGAGTTCGACACGCGCTTCGCCGACAAGGTGATCCTGCCTGGCTTCGTCGAGGGCCACAGCCATGCCTTCGAGGGCGGCGTATGGAAGTTCCCCTACGTCGGCTATTTCGACCGCACGACTCCCGAGGGCAAGGCGGCACCCGGCCTGAAGAGCATCGACGAGGTGGTGGCAGCACTCCAGGCCCACGAGAAGACCCTGCCCAAGGGCGCCTCGCTGCTCGCCTGGGGCTTCGACCCGATCTATTTCGGCGGCCGGCGGATGGTCGTGGCCGACGTCGACAGGATCTCGACGGAGCGGCCCGTCGTGATCATCCACTCCAACTTCCATGTCGCCAATGCCAACACGGCGGTGCTGGCCAAGGCCGGGATCACGCGCACCACCAACGTGCATGGCATCGTGAAGGACGCGAGCGGCGAGCCGACCGGCGAGCTGCAGGAGATGGCGGCCAAGTACATGGCTTATCGCGCGGCGGGCGTTGAGATTGCCGCGGTGCTGAGCGATGAGCAGGCGGTGTGGCGCTTCGCCCGGGTGGCGCAATTGGCCGGCGTCACCACCGCCACCGACCTGCACAACGAACTGCCCGACAGCACGGTCGAGGGGTATCTCAAGGCCAGTGCCTCGGACGATTTCCCCATTCGTCTGCTGCCGGCTTTCGCCGCGACCGCGATCCCGCCCGCCGAGGGCGTGACGCGGCTGCAGGCGCTGGTGAAGAAGAACAACGACAAGCTGCGCTTCCAGCTGGTCAAGATCGTGACCGACGGCTCGATCCAGGGCCTGTCGGCGCGCATGCGCTGGCCGGGCTATTACGACGGCACGCCCAACGGCGTGTGGAACGTGGGCCCCGACGACCTCGACCGCATCCTGCTGGCCTATCATCGTGAGGGCTTCCAGGTGCATATCCACACCAACGGCGACGAGGCATCCGAGGTCGGGATCGAGGCGGTCGAACGGGCGCTGGCCGCGGCGCCGCGCTGGGACCACCGCCACACGCTGCAGCACGCGCAGATGGCCGATGCCGGCCAGTTCCGCCGCATGAAGGCGCTGGGCATGTGCGCCAACCTGTTCGCCAACCACATCTTCTACTGGGGCGACATCCATCGCGCCAAGACGCTGGGGCCGGAGCGCGCCGAGCGCATGGATGCCTGCGCGACGGCATTGGCGACGGGCGTGCCTTTCGCCATCCATTGCGACGCGCCGGTGACGCCGATCGGGCCGCTGTTCACTGCCTGGTGCGCGGTCAACCGGCTTACGGCCTCGGGCCGCACGCTGGGCGAGGCGGAGAAGATCCCGGTGGCCGATGCGCTGCGCGCCATCACGCTGGGTGCGGCCTATACGCTCAAGCTCGACGAGGAGCTGGGCAGCATCGACGTCGGCAAGCGCGCCGACTTCGCCATCCTCGACGACGATCCGCTGTCCGTGCCACCGGAGAAGCTGAAGGACGTCGGTGTCTGGGGCACGGTGCTGGGCGGCAAGGTGTTCGAGGCGCCAAAAGCTTGACCGCACCTATCCCCTTCACCGTCATCGGTGGCTTCCTGGGGGCGGGCAAGACGACGCTGCTGAACCGTCTGCTGCGCGGCGCGGAGGGCCGGCGGTTCGCGGTGCTGGTGAACGATTTCGGTGCCCTCGACATCGACGGTCGCCTGGTGGCGGCGCACGGCGGCGACACCGTGGCGCTCGCCAACGGCTGTCTCTGCTGCACCATCGGAGATTCCTTGGTGACGACGCTGCTCGGCCTGCTGGAGCGGCCGGACCGCTTCGACCATATTGTCGTCGAAGCCTCGGGCGTGGCCGATCCCGGCCGCGTCGCCGACCTTGCCGTCCTGGAGCCACGGCTTTCGCGCGACGGCGTGATCGTGGTGGTCGATGCGGCCGAGGTCCGGGCGCGCGCCGCCGACCGGCGGGTCGGCGACACGATCCAGCGCCAGCTCAAGGCGGCCGATCTTCTGCTGCTGAACAAGACCGATCTCGCGAACGATCTGCCGGCGCTGCAGGTGTGGCTCGGCACGCAGTCGGACGCGCCAGTCCTGGAGGCGCGACACGCCGACGTGCCGCTCGACCTGCTGTTTGGGCTCGACCGCCACGGTGCGACGGCGGCCTCGCCGTCCTCCGACACCTTTGCGAGCTGGTCCTACACATGGCCCGAGCCGGTGGATCGCGACGTTCTTCTGGCGATGCTGCGCGAGGCACCGGGCGAGGTTCTGCGGGCAAAGGGCATTGTGCGCTTCGCCGATGCGCCGGACCGCCGCTCGGTGGTCCATCTGGTAGGCCGCCGCCTCGAGGTCGGCGACGAAGGTCCGTGGGGCGATACGGCCGAATCGCGGCTGGTGATTTTGGGGCTCAAGCCCGTGCTAGGTTCCCTGCAAAGGGAGTGACCGACATGAGCGGCAGGTTGAAGGACAAGGTGGCGATCGTGGTCGGCGCGGGCTCGAGCGGACCGGGCTGGGGCAACGGCAAGTGCACGGCCGTCACCTTCGCACGCCAGGGTGCCCGCGTGTTCTGCGTCGATCGCAAGCGCGCCGCTGCCGAGGAGACGGTCGGCCTCATCGCCAAGGAGGGCGGCGAGGCGGTGGCCTTCGAGGCAGACGCCTCGAAGAATGCCGATGTGAAAGCCATGGTCGATGCCTGCATGGCAAAGTGGGGCCGCGTCGACGTCCTCGACAACAACGTCGGCATCGGCTCACAGGGCGGGCCGGTCGACCTCAGCGAGGACGAGTGGGACAAGGTCTTCGACGTCAATGTGAAGAGCTTCTTCCTGACGGCCAAGCACGTCATTCCGGTGATGGAGAAGCAGGGCAGGGGCTCGATCGTCAACGTGAGTTCGATCGCCTCGATCCGCAGCCCCAAGGGCATCTCCTACCTCGCCTACAATGCGAGCAAGGGCGCGGTGAATTCGCTGACGCTCGCCATCGCCTCGCAGTACGCGGAGAAGGGCATCCGCTGCAACGCCATCCTGCCCGGCCTGATGCACACGCCGATGATCGACTTCCTGGCCGAGCAGTACGCCAAGGGCGAGAAGGATCACAACCAAGCCTACGACAAGATGATCGCGCTGCGCGACAAGGCTTCACCCACCGGCAAGATGGGTACGGGTTGGGACACGGCGAATGCCGCGCTTTTCCTCGCCTCGGACGAGGCGGCCTATGTGAACGGCCACCTGCTGGTGGTCGACGGCGGGATCACCGTCAGGGCGTAGAGAGTTCTTTGCTGGGGGCACGCCCCCAGCGACGACCAGCTTCGCAACGCTATCGGCGGTGCAGCCAGAACCGAAACACCAGCGGTCCGGTAAAAATGATCAGGAACAAGCGGAAGAGGTGGTGGGTGGCCACCATCGCCACTTCTATGCCCAGCGCCAGGCCGATCAGGCTCATCTCGGCGAAGCCGCCGGGCGCATAGCTCAGCACCGTGGCGTCGAGGTTGAGGCCGGTCAGGGCCACGGTGACCTTGGCGAAGGCGACGGCGCAGCCGATCAGGATCACCGCCGCACCGATCGAGGCCGCCATCTCCTTGTGGAGCTGGTCGAGGGCGGCGCCGACGAAGCGGCAGCCGATGGCGGTGCCGACCACGACCTGGGCCGCCGCCACCAGCTCGCCCGGCGGCTTTGAGTCGGTGAAACCGGCGAGATGGACGATCGCGCTCACGATCATCGGGCCGATCATGAAGCTCGCGGGCAGGCGCAGCAGCCGGCCGGCGATGGCGCCCACGATGCCGCAGACGATCAGGATGGCGTAATCCTTCCAGTCGTTGCCGGTGGGACCGTGGACCATGGTGAGCACGCTCGTCTGGGCGCCGTTCACGAGCCGGTACCAGACCGGGATGGTGAGCACGACGGTGAGGATGCGCAGCGCGTGGGCGAGCGCGATCGAGCGTTCGTCGCCGCCCATGGCGCCGCCCATGATGGTCATGTCGTTCAGTCCGCCGGGCATGGCAGCGAAATAGCAGGTGGGCCGGTCCCAACCGGTGACGCGGCGCAGCCAGAAATAGCAGAGCGCCGCGCCGGTCATGGTCATGACGGAGAGCACGCAGAGGCTGACGGCCCATTGCCCCAGCCGCTGCACCAGGTCGGGCGTGAAGCCCGCGCCCAGCAGGACGCCCATGACGATGATCATGCCCTGGCGCAGCCGCACCCGCATGCCGATGCGCAAGCCGAAGAAGGCCGCTACCGTCGAGAACATGCAGGCGCCCAGCATCCAGGCGAGCGGCATCTTGAGCCAGTCGAAGACGAACCCGCCGACCGTGCCGATGGCCAACGCCAGCGCCAGCGGTCCCAGGCCGTCGTGACCGATGATGCGCTTCTTCTCGGGCTTGAAGGAGACCGCTTCGCCGCTCAAGGCGCAAACTGCTCCTTGAGAATGCGTTCTTCGAGATCGTGCTCGGGATCGAACAGCAGCGTGAGTTCGATGTCGGTGGCTTCGGTCACGGTCACCTTGGCCACGTTTGGAATTTCGACCGAGTCGGCCGCCGCCGCCACCGGCCGCTTACGCGGATCGAGGATGGTGAGGTCGACCCTGGAAGCACGCGGCAGGAGCGCGCCGCGCCAGCGCCGCGGCCGGAAAGCGTTGATCGGCGTCAGCGCCAGCAGGCCGGCGCCCAGCGGCAGGATCGGGCCGTGGGCGGAGAGGTTGTAGGCGGTCGAGCCGGCGGGCGTGGCGACCAGGGCACCGTCGCAGGAGAGCTCGGCGAGCCGCTTTTTGCCGTCGACCGAAACGGCGATGCGGGCTGTCTGCCGGCTCGACCGCAGCAGCGACACCTCGTTGATGGCCATCACCTCGAAGTGCCGGCCGCGGGTATTGGTGGCGACCATGCGCAGCGGCGTCAGCGTCACCTTGCGGGCTCGCTTCAGGCGCTGCAGCAGGCCCACCTCCTTGTAGGTATTGAGCAGGAAGCCCACGGTGCCGAGGTTCATGCCGTAGATCGGGACTTGGCGCCGGATGTTGCGGTGCAGCGCCTGCAACATCAGGCCGTCGCCGCCCAACGCCACGATGATGTCGGCCTCGGCCGGTTTCACGGCGCCATAACGCTTCTCCAGTCGGGCGCGGGCGGCCCGCGCCGTGGGCGTGGCGGCGGAGACGAATGCGAGAAGTGGTGCGCGGGAGGAAACGGCCATCGGATGCTGCAGTGCCTTCAATGCAAGAATCGCACTATAGCCGCAGGACGCCGCCGTGCGATAAAATCCCGGACATAAAAGAACCGCGAGGAGGAACGCGATGGAGCTGGTGCCGCTGGGACCCGGATTTGGCGTCGAAGTGAAGGGCGTCACCCTGCTCGACGTCGCCACCGACGCGGACGCCTACAAGGCCGTGCGCGAGGCCTTCGAGATCCACTCGCTGCTGGTCTTCCGCGACCAGCCGATCGCCGACGACATCCAGGTGGCCTACAGCCGGGCCTTCGGACCGCTCGAACTCACCAAGGTGGCCTCGGTGGGCGCCAACAGCTTCTATTCGCGCCTGACCAACGTCGGTGCCGACGGCGAGATCGTGCCGCCGACCGACCGCCAGGTGCTGGTCGCTCAGGCGAATGCGCTCTGGCACACCGATTCCTCGTTCAAGAAGACGCCGGCGCTGGCCTCCGTGCTGACCGCCCGGGTGCTGCCGGGCCAGGACGGCGACACCGAGTTCACTTCGACGCGGCTCGCCTGGGAGCGCTTACCGGCCGATCTGCAGGAGCGTCTGAAGAACGCGGTGGCGACCCATTCCTACGCCAACAGCCGCGACCAGATTCATCCCGACCTTGCCAATGCCGAGGAACGCAAGGCGCTGCCGCCGGTGCGCTGGAGGCTCAACTGGCGCAATCCGGTCAACGGCCGCCGCGCGCTCTATGTCGCGAGCCACGCCTACGCCATCGACGGCATGGACGATCGCGATGCGCGCCAGATGCTGGCGCAACTGCTCGACGAGGCGACGCGGCGCGAGTTCGTCTACACCCACAAGTGGCGCACGGGCGACGCGGTGATGTGGGACAACCGCGCCATGCTCCACCGCGGCCGGCCGTGGGACTATGCCAAGGAACGCTCGATGGTGCGGACCACGATCTCGGCCACCGTGGCCGACGGGCTGAACGAGGTGAAGCCGCCCGTGTTGCACTAGGCCCCGTTCGCTCTAGGCTACGTTCTCCACGGGGTACGGGAGGATTACTCCGCCGCTTCGAGGCGCTGCAGGTTGTGGGCCGCGGCGACCTTGGCGCGGGCGACGTCCTCGCCGCGCTTCTTGGTGACGGCGGCACCGCCGCCGGCGGTGTCGGCGAACAACGAGAGCTTGTCCATCTCGTCCTCACCCACCGGCTCCAGCGCCAGGTCGGTGTATTCGTGGCGCTTGGGATCGAACCGGACCTTCTGGCCGATGCGCCAGCCCTGCCAGGCCAACCGCCCGTAGATCTTGAGCTTGCGCCAGGTCTCGAGCGCTAGCTTCCAGTGGAACACGCCGATCGGCTCGATCTTCATGCCGTAGCGGCGGTCGCGGCGGAACTTCAGGCGGACGATGCCGCCTTCCAGTGGATGCACGCCCTCGGCCTCGAACATGATCTTGAACATGGTCATGAACTGGGCGGGCTCCGCCGGATTGCGCCCGGGGATCGAGCCATGACGCTTCGCCACCGTCTCGATGTGCTCGGGCGTGTAGTAAGTGCGCCAGGCATCGCGGTAGGTCTGCTCGTACTCGGCGTCGCTCATCTTGGGATGGTGCACGACGCGGTGGTGCAGGTCGTACTTGTTGAGGTCGGGATCCATCCACACGCCCTGCTTCCAGAGCTTCTGATGGTCCTCGGACCCCGGCAGCGGCGTCAGCATGAAGAGCTCGAGAATGTCGAGCGGCAGTTCCTTCTTGATGATCTCCATGTCGCGCAGGATAGATTCGCGCGTGTCGCCCGGGAAGCCCAGGATGTAGCCGGCCCAGGTCGAGGCGCCGCTGGTGTGCCACGCCTGCAGCATCTTGCGATACTCGGTGATCTTGTTCTGGCGCTTCTTGGCGGCCAGCAGATTGTCCGGGTTGACGTTCTCGAGCCCGATGAACACGCGATAGACGCCGGCCCAGCGCGACTTGTGGATGAAGTTCGGGATGCGATGGCACTGGGTGTCGACCTGGATGATCAGCGACACCTTGATGCCTTCGTTCTCGCGCAGCTCGATCAGCCGGTCGAAGAAATCCTCCCAGTGCTTGTTGCGGGCCATGTTGTCGTCGGTGATGAAGAACGACGTGATGCCCTGCTTGTAGTTCTCGCGGATGATCGCTTCGAGGTCGTCGGCGGTGCGGAAGCGGCTCTTGCGGCCCTGCACGTTGATGATGGTGCAGAACGAGCACTGGAACGGGCAGCCGCGACCGAGGTCGAAGCTCGACTTGCGGCCCTCGTTGCGCGCGAGTGCTGCCGGCGGCAGATGCGGCGTCGGCGCGCCCTCGATGCCCGGCAGGTCTTCCATGTAATTGTAGAGCGGCTTCAGCCTCTGGTGCCAGGCGTCGAGCAGCACCTCGTCGAGGCGGCCTTCCTCGGCCTCGCCGGCGTAGATCGAGATGCCCATGTCCATCGCCGCCTGGATCTCGGGCGGCACGACCGGCAGCATCGATAGGCAGCCCGCGGCATGGAAGCCGCCCATGGCGACCGGCAGGCCGGCCTTGAGGAAATGACGCGCCAGGTCGACCGCGTGGGGAAACTGGTTGGACTGCACGCCGACGAGGCAGATGAGGGCCTTGCCGCCCGTCCGCTTGATGTCGGCCATGATCTTGTCCGGCCGGACGCGGGTATTCGTCTCGTCGAACGGCTTGATGAGGATATCGACGTCCGGACCGAGCACTTCGCGCTGCCGGCAATCCTCACCCAGGCCATAGAGGGCGGCCAGTGTGTTGGAGGGAATGTGAGACCGGAACCATGTGATCGGATAGCCGTCGTCGTCGTAGTGCGTCGGCTTGATCAGCACCAGGTGGAACGTCGTTCGCTTTTTTGCTCCGCCCATCACGGATTTCTCCAACTCAATAACCCCGCGTGCGGTGCTAGATCGTACCCTCTACCGCCAGAAGGCATTCGTAAACCACACTGCTCTGAGTGTGCCTGCGACGCAAGTGCGAGAGAAGTATATTCACAAGCTCCAAATGTCAAAATAGCTACAATTTGTAAGGGCTTGGCGGCGTTACCACGGCCTTTGGTAGGGGCAGGCCTGAAGAGGAGTTCATTGCCGCCCGCACCCCAACCGGGCAAGTTGCCGCTCCCCGGAGGCGCGCCCTCAGAAGATGCCCGAGGGGAAGGGGAACGACCAGGACGTGAGTCTCATCGCGCGCGTGCCGGCATTGGCGCCGTTTCGCATCAGGAGTTTCCGGTTCCAGTGGCCGGCCGACCTGCTTGCCTCCTGGGCGTTCGAGATGGAAGGCGTCATTCTCGGTTGGTTCGTGCTGGTGACGACCGGGTCGGTCCTGGCGCTGGCCGTGTTCGGTTCGCTGCAATTCCTGGGAACCCTGATCTCGCCGTTGTTCGGCATGGCGGGCGACCGCATCGGCTACCGCAACCTGCTGTGCCTGATGCGTG
>JAUXST010000021.1 GCA_030679805.1 Reyranella sp.
TTCTGGAGCAAGGTCATCAAGGACAACAACCTCAAGCCCGAGTAGCAAGATCCAGATTTGCCCTGCAAAATATCTTGCAGTGCGGCCTCTGACGCGTCAGCCTCCCGGATAACAAAGACATATCTGGGAGGCTAAAATGTCCGTATTGCGTCGCCGCGCCATCTTGGCCGGCGCCACAGCCGCCGTGCTGGGCGCCCCTGCCATCGCCAATGCCCAAGCCGACTGGCCCAAGGGCACGATCAAGCTCCTCGTGCCCTTCCCGCCGGGCGGCTCGACTGACCCGATCGCCCGCATCATTCAGGCGAAGATCATCGAGCAAACCGGCTGGAACATCATCGTCGAGAACAAGCCGGGCGGAAGCGGCGTCGTGGGAGCCGCCATCGCGGCCAAGGCGCCGCCCGACGGCAACACGTGGCTGATCGTGTTCGACAACCACATCCTCAATTCGCTCCTGAACGACAATCTGCCGTACAATGACGGCGAACTCACGCCCGTCATGCAGATTGGCCGCAGCGCGCAGGGCATCGCGGCGCATCCGACGCGGCCGTACAACACCTTCGCCGAGGCCATCAAGGCGGCCAAGGTCGAGCCCGGCAAGATCAGCATCGGATCGCTCGGCTCCAGCCTTGCCCAGATCTTCATCGCCTTCCTGCAGAAGGAGAACGGCTTCCAGATGAACTACATCCCCTACAAGGGGGGTGGGCCGCTCTACCAGGACGCTCTCGCCGGCGTCACCGACCTGTCGGTCACCAGCCTCGCCAACATGATGCCGCACGTCAGGGCCGGCAAGCTGAAGCTGGTCGGCGTTACCGGCGAGCAGCGCAGCAAGCTTGCGCCCGACACGCCCACTCTCGAGCAACAGGGCGTCAAGGCACTGCCCTCGTTCTCCTGGTGGGGCGTGTATGCGCCGACCGGAACACCCAAGCCGATCATCGACAAGATGCACGCGGCGATCTCCAAGGCGGTGCGCACCGACGACGTCACCAAGAAGTTCGTCGACCAGTTCGACATGGAGATCGTGCTCAATTCTCCCGAGGCCTTCGCCGCCTACGTCAAGAAGGAGCAGGAACTCTGGGGCAAGGTCATCAAGGAGAACAACCTCAGGGCGGGCTGAGCGGCAGTGGGACAGCGCGTCAGCGACGCGAGAACGCCAGCCAGGCTCCGCCGCCGATCAGGAAGCCGCCGCTGACGCGCGAGAGCAGCCGGACGCGGCCAGCGGAAAGTGCGCGTCCGGCCCGGCTGGAGGCGAGCGCATAGGCGCTGTCGGAGACGGCGGCGAACAGCATTGCCGTCAGCCCCATGATCAGGATCTGCAGGCCGTGGTCGCGCGCAGGGTCGATGAATTGCGGAAAGAAGGCACCGAAGAAGAGCAGCGTCTTGGGATTGCTGAGCGCCACCAGCGCGCCCTGCATCAGAAACCCGCCGCGCGGCCCGGACACCGCTGTCTCCCCGGCACCGCTCGAGCGGATCATCTTCCAGCCGAGCCACACGAGATAGGCCGCGCCGGCCAGCCTCAGCCAATCGAACCAGTGCCCCATCGCCTCGATCAGCGACGTGAGACCGACGCCGGCGACGCCGATCATGGTGGCGAGGCCGATCTGGGTGCCCAATACATTCATCAGCCCGGCGCGCGTGCCGTGTCGAACGCTGTTGGCGATGATCAGCGTCACGGTCGGTCCCGGCACGACCACGATGACCAGACAGGCAACGAGATAGGCGGCGTAGAGATCGAGCGACAAGGCGGTCTCCTATGAAAGAAGCGTCCGGCGGAAAAACCCGGTCATTTCCTCGCGAAACAAGGCCGGCTGATCGCCTTGTGAGCCGATCGTGGCGCCACGCACGCCGTAACCCGCCTTGAGTGCATAGACCGCCAGGTCACGGTCGGTGAGCTTTGGGTCCGGCCGACCGACGGTCGGATGCACCAAGGCACCGTCGTCCGCCAGATAGCCGGTCGGAGCAGCCGGCGAGACCGACGCCTCGGCGATGTGCTGGATCGCTTCCTCGCGATCGAAACTGTGCTCGGCGCCGGCAACGATGCGGATCGTCGCTTCGGCGCCCCGCAGCCGGAGCGCCTGTACATAGCCCTGCGCCTGCTGCGGCGACACCCAGTCGTCCTGATCGCCGACGATGACGCGCACTTCGGTGGCGCCGACATCGGGATCGAGGAATTGATGGCCACACCAGGGATAAGCCGCCAGGACCGACCGCACGCCGAGCGCGCGGCCGTGGACCGCCTCGCAGAAGAGCCGCGTCACGCCGGTCAGCACCGCCGCACCGCCGCGGCTATGCCCCTGCAGGCCGATGCGCGTGCGGTCGAGCGCGGGATGCCCAGCCAGGACGCCGACTGTCGCGGCGACGTCGTAGGCGGAGGCGGCGAACGAGAACTGCGTCTGGTTGGAGACGGTCGAGGTGACGCCCCGCGCTCCGAAGGGATCGAGCACGAAAGCCGCGATGTCCATGTCGACCAGGGTCTCGGCGTGCTTGAGATGCGACGCGGCGATGCTCAGGCTCCCCGGCACGACGACGACCACCGGCAGCCGGCCGGCCGCCGCCTTGGGAAGGAACAGCTTGCCGTCGACCGTGACGCGCGGCATGGCGCTGGGGTCGCTGATTGCCTGCCAGTAGTTCAGCGGGCTGGCGCTTGGAACGTCGATCGTCTCGCCGCGCACACCGTTGGCGAAGACGACCTCGCGGTCGCGAAAGCGCTGTGGCGCGGTCATCGTCCCCATCACTCCAAAAAAGACGCCGACGTTTCCCGGCGCAGCATCGTAGCAATCGTCCCCGTCTCACTCCATGGAGGATGTTGCTGTCCCGCACGACCTCGCCTTGCAGACCGGCCAGGATGCCCAGATCAGTGCCGGCCGGCTCGCCCGCACCTTGCCGCTCCGGATACGACCTGCCGCGCTGCCAAGCCCCTCGAATACCGCGGTCACTTCGCCGCTGGTCAATGCCGCCGTCGCGGGGATGGCAGGTCAGTACCCTGCCGGCCGCGCGTCGAAGGCCGCCGCCTTCTCCAGTGCCGCCGCCGCACGCAGCATCGTTTCCTCATCGAAGGCGCGGCCGATCAGCTGGAGGCCGAGCGGCAGGCCGTCCTTGTCGAGGCCGGCCGGCACCGAGATGCCGGGCAGGCCCGCCATCGAGGCCGGTATGGTGAACATGTCGTTAAGGTACATCGTCACCGGATCATCCATCTTCTCACCCGCCGCGAAGGCGGCGGTGGGTGCGGTCGGCGTCAGCAGCACGTCGCACTTCTCGAAGGCCTGGCTGAAGTCGCGGGCGATCAGCGAGCGGATCTGCTGCGCCTTCTTGTAGTAGGCGTCGTAGTAGCCGGCCGACAGCACGTAGGTGCCGATCATGATGCGGCGGCGCACTTCCTTGCCGAAACCGGCACCGCGCGTGTTCTGGTACATCTCGCCCAGGTCCTTGCCTGGGACGCGCAACCCGAAGCGCACGCCGTCGTAGCGCGCCAGATTCGACGAGCACTCGGCCGGTGCCACGATGTAATAGGCCGGCAGCGCGTACTTGGTGTGCGGCAGCGAGATTTCGACCGGCACGGCGCCGGCCGCCTTCAGCATCTCCATGCCGCGTGTCCACAGCGCCTCGATCTCAGGCGACGTGCCCTCGACACGGTATTCCTTGGGAATGCCGACCTTCAGTCCCTTGATGTCGGGGTTGCGCGCCGCGGCGGCAAAATCCGGAACGGCGAGCGGCGCCGAGGTCGAATCCTTGGGATCGTGGCCGGCCATCGCCTGCAGCAGCAGCGCCGAGTCCTCGACCGTGCGGGCAAACGGGCCGGGCTGATCCAGCGAGCTGGCGAAGGCCACGACGCCCCAGCGCGAGCAGCGGCCATAGGTCGGCTTCAGCCCGACGATGCCGCAAAACGACGCCGGCTGGCGAATCGAGCCGCCGGTGTCGGTGCCGGTGCTGCCCGGCACCATGTAGGCCGCAACCGCCGCCGCTGAGCCGCCGGACGAACCGCCGGGCACCAGCTTGCGGTTGTCGCCCTTGCGCTTCCAGGGATTCTCGACGCCGCCGAAATGGCTGGTCATGTTGGACGAGCCCATGGCGAACTCGTCGAGGTTGGTCTTGCCGACCATCACCGCGCCCGACTTCCACAGGTTGGTGGTGACGGTGCTCTCGTACTGCGGCACGAAGCCTTCGAGGATGTGCGACGCAGCCGTCGTCTGCACGCCCTCGGTGCAGAAAAGATCTTTGATGGCGAGCGGAATGCCCTCGAGGAGCCCCGCCTCGCCCTTGGCGCGGCGCGCGTCGGAGGCCGCGGCCATGGCCCGCGCCTTCTCCGGCGTCTCGGTGATGAAAGCGTTGAGCGCGCGGTGCTCGTCGAGCTTCGCGAGATGGGCATCGGCCACCTCGACGGCGCTCGCCTCTTTCTTTGCCAGGGCCGCTCCGAGCTGGGCAATGGTGAGGTCGGTAAGAGACGCCATGGCCTACTCCACCACCTTGGGAACGGTGAAGAAGCCGCCGGCATTCTTGTCGGACGAGTCGATATAGACCGCGCCGCCCGGGGCGTTGGCCAGCACCTTGGCGGCGATGCCGCCGTCGGTCACCTTGTCGGCGCGCAGCGGCAGGGTGACGTCGGAGACGCTCGACAGCGGTTCGACATTTCGGGTGTCGACCTCGTTCAACTGCTCGATCCAGGCGAAAATGCCCGACAGCTCGCCAGCCAGCGGCGCCAGCTCCTCGTCCGGAACCTTCAGACGGGCAAGCCGCGCGATGCGTGCCACAGTGTCCTTGTCGAGCGCCATTCCGTTGTCTCCAAAGCCCGTATTGGGCGCGGTTGGTAGCCGTTTTGCCCAGTCCGAGCAACTAATCAGGGGCAGCCGAGCTGGTGGCGTCTAGGAGGCGGCCTTGCTCTGGTTGTCGGCCTCCCGGCGTGCCGCGACCACCTCGATCTCGGCGCGAACCTCGGGCCGATGCGCCAGCAGTTGATTGAAGTCCTTCTTGTAAAGCACCAGGAGATGGCAATAGCCGTCGGCAACGACGTCGGCGCTGCGCGGCTGAGAGCCGAGCAGGCCCATCTCGCCGAAGAAATCACCTTCCTTCAACGGGATCGGATGTCCCGGTATCCGGACCGTGACGCTGCCGGCGGCGATGAAGTACATGGCGTCGGGTGGACCGCCCTTGGCCACGATCTTCTCCCCCGGCAGCACGACTTGGGCGCGCAGGCGTTTGCCGACGTCGGCGACAGCCTTGCGGTCCAGCGACACGAAGATCGGCACGCGGGCGATCATGCCGGCCAGTTCCAAACCGAGATCGAGTGGCGGACGGTGGGTGAGGATGTTGCGGCGCGTACCGAGGTCGCGGCGCAGATCGTTGTATACCTCGCGGTTGATGATGCCCTCCTTCAGGCGCCGCGAATATTCCATCGCCTCGAACCGGATGCCGGCGCGTTCGAGCTGACGCGCCTCGACCGATTCAGCATAGCCGGGATACTGCAGCGACAGGGCCTTGAGGGCGCTGTCGACACCGGTCTGGCGGTGTCCGATCACTGCTGCCAGCCGCGTCTCGGCATCGGCGCCGAGCAGATCGGCGACGGAGCTGATGTTGAAGGCCGCCAGTTCGGCCAGCACGCTCTGCGAGACCATCAGGATCTCGAAGCGGTCGGCCAGGCTCTCGGTCAGCGGTCCGCCATACTCGAAGCGGCGATGCAGCCACAACGCCAGCCGGAAGCCGAGCGCCGGTCTCGAGATATTGCTCAGCCACTGCTCGTAGCCGGCCTCGCCATGATCACGGACGGCATCGATCAGGCGGTCAGCCCCTGCCGCCAGCAGCGCCACCATGCGTCGCGACAGGATCTGCTGCTCGAACAGGTCGAGGTAGAGTTCCTTCTCGCGGGTCGACAGCGTGACCAGGCCGATCGTCAGACGTTCGCCGATGTCGAGCGCCAGTTCGTCGGGCGCCGCTTCGAGATCGTCGCCGCCCGCCGATGCCGGATCGGCGGCGATTCCGTCGACCCGCTCGTTGTGCGTGCGCATGATCTGTTGGATGTGGCGGGCGACATTGACCCGCGACAGCGCCAGCACGCGGTCCCTCAGCGCGATCTCCAGGCGGCTGAGCTTGTCGAGGCCGAGAAGATGCATCAACAAGCCAAGGGTCGTCGCGTTCACGAACAGCGTGAACAGCACGAACAGCGTGGCCGAGATTGCAATGAAGTCGCGTATTTCCTCGGGCAAGCGCTGGTCGCCCGCCGCCACCATGGCCAGCACGATCGTCACCGCGCCGCGCAGGCCGCCCCAGACGAGAATCGCCTTGTAACGGATGTTGACGGGCTGGACCAACCGGGTCGCCTCGAGGATCGGAAACATGCCGAACACCACCAGGGCGCGCGCGCCGAACGCGCCGAGGGCCACTGCTGCGACCCCCCATACGTAGAGCCAGCTCATGCGCAGCAGCACGTCGGCCGCCAGCATCGAGGCCAGCACGAAGATCAGGCAGTTCGCCCAGAATTCGAGTTGCGCCCAGAGCTGGCGCAAGGCCGTCCACTGCCGCGGATGGAGGTGGGTCGGGCCGTAGGCGGCCACCGTGAGCGCCGCCATCACCACCGACACGACGCCCGAGATGTGAAGGTAGCGATCGGCCAGCACGAAACTCAGGTAGGTGAGGCTGACGGTGACCGACGCGATCGCCGCGTCCGATTCACCGAGTCGCGGCAGGATCACCATGGCTCCCCGGGCCATCACAAAGCCGAACAGCAGTCCACCCATGAACTCGCGCAGGAACACCATGGCCGCGCCGCTCGGGTCTCCGGTGATCTCGGCCGACAAGGGATCGGCGAGTGACCTCGATACCAGGATGCCCATGAACAGACCGAAAGCGGCGATGGCGACCGCGTCGTTCAGCAGAGATTCTCCCTCGGCCAGGATCGACAGCCGTTTCGGCGCGCCGACATCGCGAAAAATCCCGATCACTGCGGCCGGATCGGTGGTCGACACGACGGCACCCAGCAAAAGGCAGACGACGATGTCGATGCCGGTCGCCAGGTGCACGACGCCGGCGACCGCGCCGATGCACACCAGGACGGCCACGATGGCCAGCAGCAACACGGCCGAAATCTCGTCCATCAGGCGGCGGACGTCGATCGTCAGCCCGGCCGTGAACAACAGGGGCGGCAGAAACAGCGGCAGAAAGACATCGGTGCCGACTTCGAGCTTGTCGAGGCCGATGAAGGCGTCGCCCAGTACCCCGACCTTGAAGTCGCTGGAAACGATCCATGAGCCGAGGAAGCCCATGCTCATGCCGGCAATGGCCAGCAACACCGTGTGCGGCAGGCGGAATCGCTCGGCTACCGGCACCAGCAGGCTGACCACGGTCAGCACCATCGCGATCGCCAGCAATGAATAGATGGTGTCGGTCACGTGACGAACTTACTCCTGGTGCGGCCCGTGTCGACCCGGGCCCGCTCTCGTCTTATAACCTCGACGATGGCCGGCATGGCAGTCTTCATTCACGGTATGTGGGGTACCCCCGACGTCTGGCGGAACTGGCGTGCCTTCGCCGAGGCACGCGGCTGGCGCACCGTGGCGCCAGCGCTTCGTCACCACGATGCCTCCCCTCTCACGCCGCCGCCGGCGTTGGCCACCACCAGCCTGCTCGACTACGTCGCCGACCTCGAGACCTACCTGCGTGCCCTTCCGGAGAAACCCGTCGTCGTCGGGCACTCGATGGGCGGGCTGATCGCCTTGCTGCTCTGTGCCCGCGGACTGGCGCGTGCCGGCGTGCTGCTCACGCCTGCGGCGCCGGCCAGCGTCGTGGCGCTGAGGCCGTCCAACCTGCTGGCCTTCCTGCGCATCCAGACGACATGGGGTTGGTGGCGCAAGTCGCATCGTGCAACGCTCGCCGAGGCGCTGTCGCATACCTTCAATACGACCGATCCGAACGAGGGTCGGGAACGTCATGCCGCATTCGTGCACGATTCCGGCCGCGCCTTGTTCGAAATGGCCTTGCCCTGGCTCGATCGCGGCAAGGCGACCACGGTCGATCCCCGGCGCGTGACGGCGCCGCTGCTGTTCGTGGCGGCGGAAAATGACAAGCTCACGCCGCCCGGCGTCGTCCGCCGCACCGCCGCCCGTTTCGCAGCCGTGGCGACCTATCGCGAGTACGCCGGCCAGGGCCATTGGGTACCGGGCCAGCCCGGCTGGGAGCAGATCGCGGCCGATGCTTTCGCCTGGCTCGACGGCCTGCCCACAACGGGGCGGCGATAATGGCCATCGTCGACTTCGCCGACCTGAGAGCCCTGCTGGTGCGCGACGGGCGACTGATGGCGCTCGACCTCGGCAGCAAGACCATCGGCATCGCCACCTCCGACGCCTTGCGCATGCTGGCAACGCCGCTCGCGACGATCAGGCGCGG
>JAUXST010000022.1 GCA_030679805.1 Reyranella sp.
GACGGCCACAGGCCCGCCTTCAGACCGGCCAGAAAGGCGGCGCCCAGCGCGGTCGTCTCGGTCACTTCCGGCCGCTCGACCGGCGTGCCCGCCGTGTCGGCCAGTCGCTGCATCAACGGGTCGTTCACGACCATCCCGCCATCGACGCGGAGCTCGTCGATCTGGGCACCGTCCGCCCGCATCGCCTCCAGGAGGTCGCGCGTCTGGTAGCAGACCGAATCGAGCGTGGCAGCGGCGATTTCGCCGGGGCCGGAATCGCGCGTGAGGCCGAGAATCGCGGCGCGCGCCTCGGGATCCCAGTGCGGCGCCCCCAGCCCGACGAAGGCCGGCACCATGTAGACGCCGTGGCCGTCCCTGGCACCGGCAGCGACCTTCTCCACGTCGGAGGACTTCTCGATCAGCTTCAGCCCGTCGCGCAGCCACTGCACGGCGGCGCCGGCGATGAAGATGCTGCCTTCCAGCGCATAGGTGCGCCGTCCGTCGAGCTGGTAGGCGATCGTCGTCAGCAGGCGGTGACGCGAATGCACGGCGATGCTGCCGGTGTTGAGCAACGCGAAGCAGCCCGTCCCGTAGGTCGCCTTCACCATGCCGGGCTTGATGCAGGCCTGGCCGACCGTGGCCGCCTGCTGGTCGCCGGCCATGCCGAGGATCGGCACCGGCGCGCCGAGGATCTCGGGGTCGGCGACACCCAGCTCGCCGGAACAGTCGACGACCTTTGGCAGCATCGAGGCTGGCACACCGAGTATCTTCATCAGCTCGGCGTCCCAGGTGCCCGCGCGGATGTCGAGCAGCAGCGAGCGGCTGGCATTGGTGGCATCGCTCGCATGCACCGTGCCGCCCGTCAGGCGCCACAGCAGGAAGCATTCGATCGTGCCGGCCGCGAGGGCGCCTTTCTCCGCGGCAGCGCGGGCGCCGGCGACGTTGTCGAGGATCCACGCGATCTTGGTCCCCGAGAAGTACGGATCGAGCAGCAGCCCGGTGCGATCGGTGAAGAGCTTCTCGAGCCCTTCCTTCTTCAGCACGGCGCAGCGGTCGGCGGTCCGCCGGTCCTGCCAGACGATGGCGTTGTGGATCGGCTTGCCGGTGGCGCGATCCCACACGACCGTGGTTTCGCGCTGGTTGGTGATGCCGATGCCGGCC
>JAUXST010000034.1 GCA_030679805.1 Reyranella sp.
CCGGGTTGGCAGATCCTGCTGCTGCCGGTGTTCGTGGTGCTGACTCTGCTGTGCAGCATCGGTCCGGCGCTGTGGGCCGCCGCGGTGCTGGTGAAGTACCGCGACTTCCGATTCATCGTCCCGTTCGTGACCCAGATCGGCCTCTACATCTCGCCGGTCGGCTTCTCGGGCAAGATCGTGCCCGAGCAATGGTCGCTGCTCTACAGTCTCAACCCGATGGTGGGCATCATCGACGGATTCCGCTGGTGCATCCTGGGCGGAGACAGTCCGATCGACGGGACCGGATTTGCCCTCAGTATGGGCATCATCTTCGTCCTGCTGTGGTGGGGGATCCGCAGCTTCCGCCGTTCCGAGCGCGCCTTTGCGGACCTGATCTGAGCATGAGCGATGTCGTCATCCGCGCTGAGAAGATCGGCAAGAAATTCCGGATCGGCCACCGGACGGCCGATCAAGGCAGCTTCCGGGAGGCGATGCTGCGCGGCCCGCGCAACCTGCTGCGCGGCGCGGTCGACCTGATCCAGGGCCGCTCGGTGGTCGCAGGCGATTCCGTCGAGGAATTCTGGGCGCTGAAGGATGTCGATTTCGCGATCAACCGCGGCGAAGCCGTCGGCATCATCGGCCGCAACGGCGCCGGCAAGACGACGCTGCTGAAGATTCTGTCGAGGATCATCGAACCGACCGAGGGCCGGCTCGAAATCACCGGACGCGTCGCCAGCCTGCTCGAGGTCGGCACCGGCTTCCATCCCGAGCTGAGCGGGCGGGAGAACATCTTCCTGAATGGCGCCATCCTCGGCATGAGCCGTGCCGAGGTGCGCCGCCGGTTCGATGAGATCGTCGATTTTTCCGGTGTCGAGAAGTTCATCGACACGCCCGTCAAGCGTTACTCGGTCGGCATGCATGCCCGACTGGCCTTCGCCGTAGCGGCCCATCTCGAAGCCGAGATCATGGTCATCGACGAGGTGCTGGCGGTCGGCGATTCGGAGTTCCAGGCGCGCTGCCTCAACCGGATGTCCGAGGTCGCGAACGCCGGCCGCACCGTCCTGTTCGTCAGCCACAATCTTGCGGCCGTGATGGCGCTTACGAAGCGTGCGCTGGTCTTCACCGCGGGGCGTCTTGCGTTCGATGGCCCGATCGAGGCGGCCGTGTCCCACTACTCGGCCTCGCTCAGCAAGGCGAGCGGCGAGAGGAACTGGGGGAAGGGGCGAAATACGGCGCTGGTCGAGGCGACCTTGGTCGACGGCCAGGGCAGGCCCACCGACCGCTACGAGCCGGGCGAACCCCTTCGCCTGCGGGTCGTGATCGAGACGGACGGGATGCCGGGCATGTCGCTCGATGTGGAATTGCGCGACGAGCTCAACCTGCCGCTCGCCTTCTACTCGTCGGCCATCTTCAATCAGACGTCGTTGCCCTCGGCGGCCGGCCGGCATGAGTGCACGCTCACGCTGCAGCCCTATTTCCTGGCCGCCGGCGAATACTGCTTCGATCTCTGGACGGCTTACACTAACGTCAGCGAGGATCATCGCGTCGACAATGCGGTCCGGTTCGTCGTCGACACCTGCAGTCCCGACGGCATTCCCTACAATTTCAAGCAGGGCGCCGGGTTGGGAACCCTGGCCATGAGGCTGGGGGCGCCGCTGCGATTCACGGCGCTGCCGACGCCGGGTCCGGGTTGAGCGCGGCGGCATGAACCGCAGGATCTGCATCGTCAGCCCCGGGAACCTGGCATCGAATCCCCGCGTGCTGAAGGAAGCGGATGCGCTGCATGGTGCGGGCTACGACGTCACGGCGGTGGTCTGTGACTACACCGAAGAGTTGCGCGATTTCGACGACAAGATCACAGCGAAAGTCCCGTGGACAGTCGTGCGCGTGCCGCGACCGCTCGGCGAGCGCGCCATTTCGATTGTCGCCGATAGGCTTGCGCGGATCATCGCAGGCACCGGAGCCCGGGTTCCGGTGGTGTTGGCTGGCTATGCCCACGGCGGGCCTGTCAGCGCCCTGCGGCGTGCAGCACTTGCGGTTCCTGCCGACCTCTACATCGCGCATTACACCGCGGGCCTGGCGGCGGCCGCGCCGGTGGCGCGGCACCACCGCGCGATGCTCGGTTTCGATGCGGAAGACTTTCACTCCGGCGAGGGCGGCGATGGCCCGGGCGAAGCCTTCCGCATGAAGATGGTAGAGACGATCGAGGCGACGAATTTGCCGTCGTGTGCCTACGTCACGGCGGCATCGCCCCTGATCGGAAAGGCCTATGCGACGCGCTATGGCCTCGCGTCGACGACGGTATTGAACGTCTTTCCTCTCGATTTGGCCACGGCCTCGACGTGCGCTGGTGCGGCATCGGGTGAAGCGACATCGCTCAGGGTCTACTGGTTCTCGCAGACGATCGGGCTCGATCGCGGCTTGCAGACATTCCTGCAGGCCATGACCCGGACCAGAACCCGGGTGACGTTCGATGTTCGCGGCGGCAATCAATGGGGTGGTGGCGACCGGCTGATGGCGTTGGCCCGCGATCTTGGCATTGGCGACCGCGTATCGCTTCTGCCGAAGGCCCCGCCCGATCAGATGGTGGTCCTGGCGGCGGCGTACGACGTCGGCCTGTCGCTGGAGCTGGAGAGCACCGAGAACCGCAGGCTTTGCCTCGGCAATAAGATCTTCACGTATCTGCTCGCCGGACTGCCGGTCGTGATGAGCGACACGCCGGCACAGTGCAATCTCGCCCCCGATCTTGGCGCCGCCGCGATCCTGGTCTCGCTCTCCGATCCGGATACGATAGCGGCCGCGCTCGATCGCCTCGCCAGTTCACCCGGAGCCTTGGCTGAGGCCAAGTCGGTCGCCTTTCGGCTCAGCCGGGATCGCTATAACTGGAACGTCGAGAAGAACGCGCTGCTTCGGGCCGTCGCCGAAGCCTTTGCTCGACGTGAAGGGGGGCCCGCTTGCAAACAATGAAGCAAAGGCTAGGCGCATGGCTCATACCGCGGCTGCCGATCAATCCCTGGACCTTTCGTGCCATTCGCGTGGAACTGAACGCGGCCATGGTGAGATTGCTTGGCCACATCCATCCCGGCTGGGTCATGCGGCGCCGCGCCCTGGCGCGCCGGAAAGGCCTGCTCGTGAATGTCGGTTGCGGTCCTTTCGGTCAGGACGGCTGGATCAATCTCGACTTGTTCCCGGCCCCGGGAGTGAGCTTGCGGGCCGATTGCCGTCGCGATCTGCCCTTGGGCGCTGGGTCTTGTCGCGGAATACATATCGAGCACTATCTCGAGCATCTCGAACCGACCCGCGACCGCCCGCGCCTGCTTTCGGAATGCCGTCGTTGCCTGGAAGAAGGGGGCATCCTGCGGATCATCGTTCCCGATATGCGGAAGTACATCGAGGCCTACATGGCTCCGGGCTGGGACGTACTGAACACCATCGGTTGCGGTGGCGAGCGGCCGCAAACGAGTTTCAGGACCAAGATCGAGGCGCTGAATCACGTATTCGTCCAGGACGGCGAGCACTACGGCGGTTTCGACGAGGAGTATCTGCGCCTTGTCCTTGAGGACGCCGGCTTCCGCGATGTCGAGACAGTGACGTGGAGGCAGGGCAACTGCCCGGGCGGTTGCATCGATCGCGAACAACATCGGCCGTACTCCATCTATATGGAGGCGCGACGATAGTGCGCCTGCTTCTCACCGCGGATCCGGAAATCGAAGTTCCGCCGACGACCTACGGCGGCATCGAGCGCATCGTTGACGTGCTGGTACGCCGGCTGCGGGCGGAGGGCCATCACGTCGGCCTTGTCGCAAGAACGGGGTCGGCGTGCCCGGCCGACGAGATCTTCGCCTGGCCAGGAGCGCGTTCGCAGTCGGTCGCCGATACGCTCCTCAACATGTGGACGCTGCGCCGCGCTGTGCGGACCTTCAGGCCCGATCTGATTCACAGTTTCTCGCGCATCGCCTATCTCTTGCCGCACCTGCGCGGACCCATTCCCATCGCCATGTCGTACCAGCGCGATCCAACACCGCGCACTGTTGGTTTGGCGACGCGCCTGGCGGCGCCGAACGTGCTCACTTTCACCGGCTGCAGCGAATATATCGCCGAGGTCGGGCGCCCATCCGGCGGCACGTGGTACGGGATCCCGAACTTCGCCGACACCGATGCGCTTGCCTTCAGCCCCAGCGTCGGCGCCGACGCGCCCCTGGTGTTTCTAAGCCGCGTCGAAAGCATCAAGGGCCCGCACTGGGCGATCGAGATTGCCCGCCGCGCCAAACGGCGCCTGATCATCGCCGGCAACCACAGCGAGACGGGTCCCGAGGGCGACTATTGGCGGCAGCAGGTCGAACCGTGGATCGGCCGCGACGGAATCGAGTATGTCGGACCGGTCAATGACGCGCAGAAGAGTGCGCTACTGGGGCAGGCCCAGGCCATGGTGGTGCCGATCCAGTGGAACGAACCGTTCGGCATCGTCTTTGCCGAGTCGCTCGCGTGCGGTACGCCGGTGATTTCCTGCCCGCGCGGTGCCTTGCCCGAGATCGTCCGGCCCGGCATCGACGGCTTCCTGGTCCAGAGCATTGAGGAGGGCTGCGAAGCGGTGGCCAAGCTCGGCACGATCGACCGCGCCGTCTGTCGCCGCCGTGTGGAGGACCATTTCTCGCCCCGCGCCGTCGTCGCCCGCTATCTCGATCTCTACGCGCGCATGAGGGCGGCCGTGCCGCGCGCATGACCAAGCGCGTCGCCTTGGTGAGCGGACACTTCCCGCCCAGCAATCTGGTCGGCGCCCAGCGGGCGCGGTTGTGGTCGCGTTACCTGCCGGAGTTCGGCTGGGAACCGATCGTCGTGACCGGCGATCCCGAGCGTTACGAGGAACGGCCCGATCCCGACCTCGAGCGCCTGGTCGCGCCGGGCGTGCGGGTGATCCACGCAGCCACCTTGCCCACGCGTCCGGTCCGCCTCGTGGGCGACATCGGCGTGCGCGCCTTTTGCGGCTGCTACCGCGCGCTGGCGGCGCTGGCGGCGGCGCGCGAAATCGACTTCGTCCTGGTGACCATCCCTTCCAATTTCCTGGCGCCAGTCGGTCGCCTCATCTACCGGCGCTATGGCGTGCCTTATGGCATCGACTACCAGGATCCATGGCTCAATCCCGGGCCCGGCGTCGACAAACCTTTCAGCCGGGCCTGGGGTGCGCACCATCTGGGCGCTTTGCTCGAGCCGTGGGCAGTGCGCGAGGCGGCGTTGATCACGGGGATGGCGCCGGGCTACGTCGCGGGCATGCTGGAACGGAATCCTGCCGTGGCGGAGAAGGCCGTGCTCGCCTACATGCCGATGGGCAGCGCCCCGGAGGACTTCGCCCCGGTTCGCGACCTGCATCGCGCGCCCTTCCTGTTCGAGCCCGGGGACGGTCGCTTCCACATGATCTACGCCGGTGCCCTGTTGCCGGCAGGCTTTGTCGTCCTCGACGCATTTCTGTCCGGCCTGCGCGTGCTGCGCGAGACAGCACCCGACGTGGCAACACGACTGCGCGTGCATTTTGTCGGCACCGGCACGTCGCCCGACAATCGCCAAGGCCATCAGGTCCTGCCGCGGGCGCGCCGCGCCGGCGTCGAGGAGATGGTGAGCGAGCATCCCCATCGCATCGGCTACGTCGACGCCCTCAACCACTTGATGCACAGCGACGCTGTCCTCGTGCTGGGCTCGACGGAACCGCACTACACGCCCTCCAAGGTGTTTCAGGCGATGATGTCGCGCCGGCCGGTGTTCGCGATGCTGCACGAGAAGAGCACGGCAGTTGCCATGATCCGCTCGGCACACGCCGGCTGGGTGACGACGCTGACGGCGGAGGCGCTGCCCGAGCCGGCACGGGTGGCCGCAGAGCTGGGAGCCTTCATCCAGAATCCAGCGTTCGACGCCGGTGCCGTCGACCGCGCGGAATTCGCCGCTTATTCGGCGCGTGAATCGACCCGCATATTGGGCCAAGCGCTCGACCAAGCCTGTGAGCGGCAGCGGGCGGGTTCGACTGGAGCGGTGGCCTGACATGGCACTCCGCATCGGGTTTCTGCTCAGCCATCCGATTCAATACTTCGCGCCGATCTTTCGCGAACTCGCGAAGCTGTGCGACCTGACAGTCTTCTATGCCCACCGTCAGACCGCCGAGCAGCAGGCCCGCGCCGGCTTCGGCGTGGCGTTCGACTGGGATGTCGATCTACTGTCGGGCTACCACAGCCGGTTTCTGACCAATGTAGCGCGGGCGCCCTCGACCGATCGCTTCTTCGGCTGCGACACGCCGGAGATCGCAGCGGAGATCGCCGGCGGCGCTTTCGACGGCTTCGTCGTGCCGGGCTGGGCGCTGCTCAGCTACTGGCAGGCGGTGCGCGCGTGCCGACGGGCGCGGGTTCCGGTGTTCGTGCGTGGCGATTCGCAGCTCGTGGGACGACGGGGCGGGGCGGTCCGGCTGGCCAAGGGCCTGGCCTTCCGTCGCGTGTTGCGACAGTTCGATGGCTACCTCTATGTGGGACAGAGGAACCGGGCCTACCTCCAGCACTATGGCGCGCCGACCGATCGGCTCTTCTTCTCGCCGCATTGCGTGGACAACGACGCTTTCAGGACGGCAGCCGATGCGGCCCGGCGGCAGGTCAGGGCCGGCAACGGCGACCCGGACCGGCCGCGGCGCCTCCTGTTCGTGGGCAAGCTGATCGAGCGCAAACACCCGTTCGATTTGTTGCGGGCGGCATCGCAGGTGAGCGTGCTCGGCGGTCGGATCGAGGTCGCGTTTGCCGGATCCGGCGAGTTGCAGGAGACTTTGACGATGGCCGCCGCTGCCGCCGGCGTCCGCGCGCATTTTCACGGTTTTGCCAATCAGAGCGAACTGCCGGCCATCTATGCCGCTGCAGATGTCATCGTGTTGCCCTCGGACGCGCAGGAAACCTGGGGCCTGGTGATCAATGAAGCGATGGCCAGCGGCGTACCGGCGGTCGTTTCCGACACGGTGGGCTGCGGACCGGACCTGGTGGAGCCCGGCCTCACGGGGGCGATTTTCCCGCTGGGCGACGTGGTCGCGCTCGCCCGGGCGATCGAGGCGGTGCTTGCGTTCGACCGCGACCGCACCCGCCGGGCACTGGCGGAACGCATGGAAACCTACTCGCCAACGCGGGCTGCCCAAGGTATTGCAGGCGCAACCACCACCTTGAAGTCCCGAAACAGCTAGAATGCCCAGCAATTCCGCGCGAGCCTACCCATGGTGACCATCAGCCCTGCTCTTCGTGCCAGGGCCGCGCCGCGTCGCATGACGCTGGATGTCGGCTTCATCCGACGGACCTTCTTCATCCTCGGTTTGCTGCTGCTTTTGATTTCGCCATTTGCACCCGATCCTCTGGCGTTTGCGGTGGGCGGATTCGTGCCCTGGGTCGTGCTGAGCATCGCTGGCCTGCCATTTATACCAGTCGCCGCCATCTTCTACTTCGTCTGGCAATGGTGTCAGGTATTCGCCCAGGCCCTGCTGTCGATAATCGACGGCCAGTCGATGTCCACCGCCTCTTTCGGGGGCGGTGTCATGAGTGCCTACTGGTATTCGCTCGCGAGCCTCGTGGTGCTGGCATGTGCCTTTCGCCTGGTTTTCAGCGGCATGCGCGGCCCGTCGCCGGTGGAAGAAGTCGCGCACCTTGAATGGAGGCCGCTGGACCTCTTCTTTCTTTATTGCGGAACGCTCGTCTTGGCGGTTGCCTGTACCTATGCAACCCGACTGATCCCGGGCCTTTCGCAGCAATTTGAGGCGGTGTCGCGCCTCAAGATCGTGGCGGAGTTTCTGTTGTTCGTGACCGTTTTGGGAACGGGGCGGGGCAACAAGTTCCTGTTGGCCGCCGTTGTGGTCGAGATCGTTATCGGCTTCAGCGGATTGCTGTCGGATTTTCGCGGTGTGTTTGTCTATCTGGCGATGGCGGCCATCGCGGCGCGTATCGTGCTCAGCGTGACGTCGATCGTGGGCGGCGTCGTCTGGTTCTCCCTCCTGCTGGCGCTGGGACTGTTCTGGACTGCCGTGAAGGCGGAATATCGCGAGTATGCGACCGAAGGCGAAGAAACGCAGCATTTCAGCATTCCGATAGAAGATCGCCTGGCCTATCTCGGCAATCTTGCCCTGGCGTCGGGTAGTATCGACTGGGGGGACGCCGCCTATGCGATGCTCAATCGCTTCGCCTATATCGACATTTTCGGCTCCGTGATCACTTACCAGGACGCCACTAAGGAAGGTGCTCCGATGAGGCAGTGGCAGGAAGCTCTGGGGCATGTCTTCAAGCCGCGCTTCTTCTTCCCCGATAAGGCGGATCTCTCCGATACTGCAACCTACGCCCGCCTGGCCGGCATCGACCCGGCGCTGGTGCTGCGTGGAACGACATCTATCAGCGTCGGATACATGGGCGAAAACTATGTCGACCTGGGGTTCCCGGGAATGCTGGCGGGCATATTCGTTCTGGGCCTGATGCTTGCGAGCAGCCTTCGCTACTTCATGAGAGTCCGGTTCCTGCCTTGGATGGTAAAGCAAGGCATTGCGCTCGCGTTCGTCTACAATGTCGCGGGCGTAGGCCTCGAGGCGTCGCTGCCCAAGCTGTTCGGCTCCATCATAATGTTTTTCTTGGTCTATTTGTTGCTCGCCAAGTTCGTGCTGCCGATCGGCCTGCAGTGGCTGCACGCCCGTGCCAGCACGGAGCCCGCTCAAGCGTCCTGACATTCTCGGGCAGCCCTTGCGCCTCCTTCACGTGACTCCGACGTATCTGCCCGCGCTTCGATACGGCGGTCCGATCCGCACGGTTCATGCCCTCTGTCGCGCTCTCGCGGCTCTCGGCCACGATGTCCATGTCTTCACGACGAATGTCGACGGCGAGCAGGACAGCGCCGTGCCCTTGCAGCGGCCGGTCGATCTCGAAGGCGTCAAGGTGACCTACTTTCCGAGCCGCCTTCTGCGCCGCCTGTACTGGTCGCCGCCCATGGGGCGTGCCTTGACGCAGGCGGTCGCGGGCTTCGACGCCGTTCATTTGCACGCCGTCTATCTGTGGACGACCTGGGCCGGTGCCAGGGCCGCGCGGGCACATAGGATCCCCTACGTGATGTCTCCGCGAGGCATGCTAGTGCCCGAACTCATGAGGCGCAAGAGTCGCTGGCTGAAAGCGGCATGGGTGACCTTGATCGAGCGTGCGAACCTCGAGGACGCCGCAGTCATTCATGCCACGTCGGCGGTGGAGGCCAAGCATATCGCGGGGTTTGGCTGGAGGCTGCCGCCCATCGTCACGATCCCCCATGGCGTCGACGACCCGCCCGAGCCGTCCGCAGCGCCGCCGTCGCCCGATGTGTCGGCCGCCATCGCCGGCAGTGCGCCGGTACTGGCGCTGGGGCGCATCAGCTGGGAGAAGGGGCTCGACCGGCTGATCGCGGCCTTGCCTCTGGCGTTTGACGCGCGACTCGTCATTGCCGGCGACGACGCCGATGGACAGGCCGCCTTCCTGGCGGCGGAGGCTCGGCGCTGCGGCGTCGCCGAGCGGGTGACCATTCTTGCCCGTCATGTCGCGGGTGCCGACAAGGAAGCGCTGTTCGGAGCCGCGCGCCTGTTTGCGATGACATCGCTGTCGGAGAATTTCGGTCTTGCTGCCTTCGAGGCGATGCGCCGCGGCGTCCCCGTCCTGACGACGGCCGATGTCGGCATGTCGGAAATCGTGCGCGAAGCCGGTGCCGGCCTGGTCGTCGATCCCGCGCCGGCGGCAATCGCGGCGGGCCTCAATGCGTTGATGGAAGATGCCGCGCGAAGCCGTGCCATGGGTGAAACCGGAAAGGCCCTTGTCATAGGGCAATACGGTTGGCCGACGATCGCCCGCCGGATGGAGGTGCTTTACCGCTCGGTCGGTCGCGCGCCGCCGGTCAGGGATGCCACCCCATGAACGCGCTGCTGGAGCAGAGCCCCTTCGATCTCGCGTCGGAGCATCGGGTGGTCATCATCGCCGACTGGCTGCCGCCCGACTTCGGCGCGGTGGGCCAGTACATGCAGATGCGCGCCTGCAATCTGGCCGAGCGGGGCCACGACGTCACCCTGATCGGCCTCTCCTCAGGAGAAGGGTCGGTCCGGCACGAAGCCAGGGGCAGGGGCACATTGACCGAGATTCGGCTGTCGACCCGTCCGGTGCCGCGCGGTTCCTTCGCGGCTCGGCTCGCGTGGACTGCGGTCACCAACCTGCGGCTTGTGGCGGCCGGTTTTCGTGCATTGCGGGCGGCGGACGGGATCCTGTTCACCGGATCGCCCCCGTTGCTCATCCACCTGCTGGCGCCGCTTAGGCCGCTGTGGCGCGGCCGTCTGATCTACCGCATCACGGATTTCCACCCCGAGTGTCTAATCGCGGCACGGGCGCGGCCGTCCCGGGCCCTCAGCCTGTTGCTCGGCCTGACGAATTTTTGGCGCCGTCGGATCGACGGTTTCGAAGTCCTGGGACTCGATCAGCTGAAGCGCCTGCGCGAGACCGGCGTTCGCGAAGACCGGATCGCGCTCGTGCGCGACGGTTCGCCCGTGTCGTTCGCCGGAGCCGACGTGGAGTCGCTTCCCGCCGACCTCCAGGGTTCTTGCGTGTTGCTGTACGCGGGAAATTTCGGCGTGGCGCATGACGTAGAAACCGTTGCCGAGGGCTATCGGCTTCACCATCGCGAAGGGACGGGCAGGGTGCGCCTGTGGCTGAGCGCGACGGGCGCCGGCGCTGACGAACTCGCCCGGCGCTTCGCCGACCTGGGACTTCCGTTTCACAAATCGGCGCCTGTCCCGCTGGACCGGTTGGCGGGGCTGCTCCGCGCGCCGGCCGCGCACCTCGTGACGCTCAAGGACTCCTTCGTGGGCTTCGTCATGCCCTCCAAGATTTACGCCTGCATCGAGTCGGGCCGGCCGGTGCTGTTCGTCGGAAGCGCCGCCTCGGATGTGGATTTGTTGGCCCGGGCGGCCGGTGCCGACCACTATTGGCGTATTGAGTGCGGAAATGCCGCAGGCTTTGCCGGGGCACTGGAGCAGCTTGCCGACCAGGCGGATAAACCGACCGCTTCTAAGGCCCACTAGGACAGACATGATGTCCCAAGACAGACATCGTAACTTCAGACGCCGATTGAGTATCATTCGCTATTATCTTGAGTTGACACGCTATTGATTAACTAGCCGTGTAGTGTTACTTTCTGTCTGCGTTTAGACTGCAGTTTTCCCCAGAATTCTGAGATCGAAGCTGATGCTCGCCAAGCCCCCCTCGGGGACACTTGGCCATCTGGAACGTATATTTGCCGCATTGATGGAATTAGTTGGAGTTGTCTCAAGATGGTTTCGGCTGGGGTTCCGCTCGAACACAATGTGCAGGCAGGGGCTTGGATTCGTGAGCACGATTCAGTAAATTGTCTGCTTACTTGGGTGGGACCGAACCGAACGCTGTCGGTCGGGCCAAGTGGGTGTAACTACTTCAAAATTGACTGCAATGGTGACTACCGTGGCGGTCGGGTTGGGGCTTATGTCTAAAATTGCATTCCGAGCGCAGTGTCTTGCGATGGCTTCATCGCTTGTCATCGCGGGTGCTGCGAACGCGCAAGCTCCGTCCGGTCCCGGCCAGGGTCAGCAGATCGCGCAGCAGGAAGCTCAACAGCAGGGCCAGGCACAGGAGGCCCAGCAGCAGGGCCAGGCACAGGAAGCCCAGCAGCAGGGTCAGGCGCAGGAAGCTCAACAGGGCAGTGGTCCGCTTCAAGGTTCCGGCCCGATCCAGGGCGCGGGGCCGTTGCAGGGTGCTGGCCCCCTCCAAGGTGCCGGGCCACTCCAAGGGGCTGGGCCGTTGCAGGGCGCAGGTCCTCTTCAGGGAGCCGGACCCGTGCAGGCCGTTGTTCCGGGGACGGGACTGGAAACAGCGCCGCCTCCGGGCGCGCCGCCGATGCTGCTTGGCGCCGCACCGCCGCCGCCCCCTCCGGGAGGGCCGGCTTTTGGGAATGTCGGCACGCTCAACCAGTTACTGGCGCAGATCATGTCCGGCCCGAATCCGCCGAATCCTCAAATCCTCGCCATGCTCGTCAACCAGCTGACGCCACCGGCGCCTGCCCCCAGGCCGACAGC
>JAUXST010000037.1 GCA_030679805.1 Reyranella sp.
GCCTATAGGCTTCCTGAAGATCGACTTCGACCGTGGCCGTCCCGAGCCCACCTTCAACAGCCACATCGGCAACCTCTATGTGAAGCGTGGCGACAAGGGGACGCGCGACGAGTTCGTCATGGGCTTTCGCGTGCATCAACATATGTGCAATCCGGCGGGCGGACTGCACGGCGGCATGATGATGACGGTGGCCGATCTGGTGGGTGCGATGGGCGGCGGCACGCTGGCCGGCCTGCGCAAGTTCCTGCCGACCGTGAACATGACCTTCGACTTCGTGGCCCCGGCCAAGGTCGGCGACTGGGTCGAGGGCCGCGCCGAGCTGGTGCGCGCCACGCGCTCGCTGCTCTTCACCAACATCTACCTGACGGTGGGCGCGGAGAAAATCCTGCGCGCCTCCTCGATCTGCAAGATCCCCTCGGGCGACGGGCTTTCCTTCGGCAAGGCAAAGCTCGTGCGCGAGGAAACCACGCCGTCCTAGGCTGCTGCCGGCCAGGGATGATCGGGAAAGTAGCGTGCCATCATGCGCGCGACGTAGGCCACCAGGTTGGGATAGCCCTCGGCCCGCCGCCGCAGCCCGGACTCGAAGAACGGCGTCATGATGCCGGCCAGCGCGCCGAAGGCGGTGGCGTCGACGGCCACCGGCCGATCGCCCATCAGATAGGGCTTGTCGCCCAGCACTATCGACAGCGCGCGCAGCGACCGGTCGCCGAGATCGACGATCTCGTCGGGCGCGTGGCGGGCGACGCCCTGCGCCTTCAGGTTGGCGCCGACCTGCGCCAGGGCCGCCTCGCGCACGCCTTGCGGCGCGCCGTCGAAGAAGTGTGCCGGCCCCTTGGCGAAATTCTCCGGCAGCAGCCATCGCCAATAGGCCAGCGAGGTGTTGAGCTGGCTTTCGATCATGCGTTCGATGGCCCAGGCCTCGGCGCGCTCGCGGTCGGTCAGCCCGTGGTCGAGGTCGATGCCGTAGGTCTTCTCGATATGCGCACGGATGAAGGTCGAATCGCCGATCAGGGTGCCGCCGTCGGACAGGAAGGGGATCTGTCCCTTGGGCGAGGCGTTGGGCATGGCTCTTTCCTTGGTGAAGGCCAGGTTCGCCATCTTGAGCTGCACTTCGGTCTTGGTGACGTAAGGGCTTGCGTCCGGAAGGTCGAAGGCCGGGCCGGTGCCGAACAAGGTGAGGGGAGAGAGGGTGGGATCGTTCACGGCATTGTTCATGGGCTGAGCTCCTTTGATGAAGTGCCCCTTGTCTATTCGCCCCCTGCTGCCATCGTGGTGGCAGCATGCGACGCGGCGACCGACTTTTTCAGATTATCCAGATCCTGCGGCGGTCCTCGCGCAGGCCGATCACGGCGACGGCCATTGCCGGCGAGTTGGAGATCTCCAAGCGCACCGTCTATCGCGACATCGCCGACCTGATCGGGCAGCGGGTGCCGATCCGGGGGGAGGCCGGCACCGGCTACGTCCTCGACAGCGGTTACGATCTGCCGCCGCTGATGTTGACGCAGGACGAGATCGAGGCCGCGGTACTCGGCGCCCAATGGGTGGCGGGCCGCGGCGATCCGGTGCT
>JAUXST010000043.1 GCA_030679805.1 Reyranella sp.
AGTCGTGGCCCCATTGCGAGACGCAATGCGCCTCGTCGATCGCCATCAGGGTGACGTGGGCCTCGGCCAGCATCTCGACCGTGTCGGGCCGTGCCAGCCGCTCGGGCGCGACATAGAGCAGCCGCAGCTTGGCCGTGCGCAGGAGACCCATGACCCGGGCGTTCTCGGAAGGCTCGTTGCTGGAATTGAGGCTGCCGGCGGCGACGCCGGCGGCGGTCAGCGCCTGGACCTGGTCGCGCATCAGGGCGATCAGCGGCGAGACGACCAGAGTCAGCCCCGGCCGCACGATGGCCGGCAGCTGGTAGCACAGCGACTTGCCGCTGCCGGTCGGCATGACCGTGAGCACGTTTTCGCCGGCCAGCACGGCGCGCACGATCTCCTCCTGGCCGGGGCGGAATTCGTTGAAGCCGAAGACGGAATGCAGCAGCGCGTGAGCGGTCGAGAGGGCAGTCGAGAGGGCGTCGGTCATTGTTTTGCCGGCACTATCGCCGGGGCAGCGCGCCACGTCATGCGCGCGATTGTGGATGAACCGGGCCTCTGGACGGCTGAAGGCGAAATTAAGGCGGAACTTGCTCGCCCAACGGCCGTTGTCCTTGGAAGGAGGCACTGGGGGAACATGATCGTCCTGACCATCACGGTCCTGCTGGCAGCAACAGGGATCGCCGTCATGCCCTGCTGGGGTTACAGCGCTGGCTGGGGCTACCGACCTGGCGCCTGCATCGGCCTGCTTCTGGTCGGGATCGGGGTTTCCGCAGTGCTTGGGCGGGTCGGCGCGCCGGCCAAGTCCACCGTCGTGGTCGAGGTGTCCGTGGTCGAGGCGTCCGTCGTCGACCCGATCCGATCGAGCGCCATCTCCGCATCGGATTGACCGCGCAGCGAGACAGATCGTACATGTTCGTCGAAAGCGTCTAGGGTCCTGCCGCACAAGCAGGAGGAGATTTGACATGGCTCAGAAGCAACAGCGCGGCAATCGCGAAGCCAAGAAGCCCAAGCAGGACAAGTCCAAGAAGATCGTCTCGGCCTCGCCGTTCGCGTCGTCGAATTCCAACCCGGGCGCCAAGGCGGCAGCCAACAAGCGCAAGTAGCCGGCTAGCCTCAGGGCTGCCCCCCCCGGCTAGCCCAATGTCACGAGGATCGCGTGCGTGCCGCGATCCTCGCGCAGCGGGACGCACGCCTTGCCCTCAGTCACCGGCGAGGACTTGCCGTCGACCTCGACGGCGATCACGCCGCGACTCACTCCTCCCGGATTGTGGACGGAGATCTCGTAGACGGCGCCCCGATAGCGCAGCGTCATTTCGTACTCCGGCCAGGCCGCCGGGATGCACGGGTCGATCCATAGTGAATCGCCCTTGAGGCGCAGGCCGAGAATGGCCTCGACGCCGGCCCGATAGAGCCAGCCGGCCGAGCCCGAATACCACGTCCAGCCGCCGCGCCCGACATGCGGCACCACCGAATAGACGTCGGCCGCAACGACGTAGGGCTCGACCTTGTAGCGCAGCACGCCGGCGCGCGTGGCGGTGTGGTTGATGGGGTTGATCAGCGCGAACAATTCGGCCGCCTTGTCGCCCTGGCCGAGGGCGGCGAAGCCCATGATCGACCAGGCGGCGGCGTGCGTGTATTGGCCGCCATTCTCGCGGATGCCGGGCGGGTAGCCCTTGATGTAGCCGGGCTCGAGCGCCGTCTTGTCGAACGGCGGCGTGAACAGCGGCGCCACGCGATCGCCGCGGTTGACCAGCTGCCTGTCCAGTGCGGCCATCGCCTGTGCTGCCCGCTCCGGCCGCGCGGCGCCCGAAAGTGCTGCCCAGGATTGCGCGATCGAATCGATCCGGCATTCGTCACTGCTCGCCGAGCCGAGCGGCGTGCCATCGTCGTAGTAGCCGCGGCGATACCAGTCGCCATCCCAACCGTCGCGGTCCAACGCCTCCCTGAGCGCCTCGGCGTGAGCCGTCCAGCGCTCCGCCCGTACGAGGTCCTTGCGGGCGCGGGCGAGCGGTATGAAGGCCGTGAGCGCGGTATACACGAACCAACCCAGCCAGACGCTTTCGCCGTGGCCTGCCTCGCCCACCCGGTTCATGCCGTCGTTCCAGTCGCCGGTGCCCATCAACGGCAGGCCGTGCGCGCCGGTGGCGAGGCTGAGATCGAGGCCGCGCGCGCAATGCTCGAATAGCGATGCGGTTTCGTCGGCCTGGCTGGGCTGGAAGTAGAGATCGTGTTCGCCGTGCCGCAACGCCGGGCCGTCGATGAAGGGCACAGGCTCATCGAGGATCGCTGCATCGCCGGTGGTCTCGACATAGTGTGCCGCCACCGTGGCCAGCCAGGCGCGATCGTCGGAGATGCGCGTGCGCACGCCCTGGCCGGCGGGCGGGAACCACCAATGCTGGACGTCGCCCTCGACGAACTGCCGGGCGGCGGCGCGCAGGACATGGGCGCGCGCGAACTCGGGGCGGGCGACTGTCAACGACATGACATCCTGAAGCTGGTCGCGGAACCCATAGGCGCCACCCGCCTGATAGAACGCCGCACGCGCCCAGTAGCGGCAGGCCAAGGTCTGGTAGAGCAGCCAGCCGTTCAGAAGAATGTCCATCGAGCGATCCGGGGTCTTCACCTGCAGGACACCCAGCGTCTCGTCCCAGAACGAGACGACCTCGCGATGGACCGAATCCAGGTCGGCCGCGCGGTAACGTTCGATCAGGGCGCGCGCCGCGGCGGCATCCTCGGCCTGACCAAGAAAGAACACGATCTCGATCGAGGCGCCGCGGTCGAGTTCGATCTCGGTCTGCAAGGCGACGCACGGATCGAGGCCGGCGCCGACCCGCTGCGACAACGGGATCGTGCCGCTGAGCGCCGCCGGATTGTCGGTGGTGCAATTGCGCCCGATGAACTCGCTGCGATCGGCCGTCCAGGCGGTCTGGCGACCGCCGAGATCGGCGAAGGCGACGCGCGTACCCTGATGCATGTTCCAGGGATTGCGCGCGAAGATCGCGCCGCTCGGCGGATCGCGCTCGGTGACGACCGTCGGCGCCGACGCGCCGCGCCCGAGGCCAAGCACCCACTCGACATAGGCCGTGACCGAGAGGCGGCGCCGACGGTCCGACACGTTGCGGATCGTGAGCCTGGAAATCTTGATCGAATCGCCCAGCGGGACGAATTGCAGCAGGCTGAGCGCGATGCCGTTCGCCACGACCTCGAACCGGCTGTAGCCGCGGCCGTGACGCACGATGTAGGGCGCCGTCTCGTGACGGATCGGGAGCGCGGTCGGGCTCCAGAGGTCGCCGTTGTCGAGATCGCGCACATAGAGCACTTCGCCGGGACGATCGCTGACCGGATCGTTCGACCAGGGCGTGAGCTGGTTGTCGCGGCTGTTCTCCGACCAGGTGTAGCCGCCGCCGTCGGCAGCCGCCTGGAAGCCGAACGACGGATTGGAAACGACGTTGATCCAGGGCGCCGGCGTCGACTGCCCCGGCCCGAGAACCGTCACGTACTCTCGGCCATCGGGCGAAAAGCCGCCGAGGCCATTGAAGTACTGGAGCGCGCCCAGCGCAGCGACCGGCGGTGGCGGCGCGGTCGCGACTGCACCGGTGAGCGGCCGGCGCCGGAGCGGCGGTAGCACGCCAGGCGGCGTTTGCAGGCGGTTGAGCTGGTCCGCCAAGCTGCCGCGCCGGCCCGGCAGGACGACGCGCGCAACCGCAAGCAGCAGGGCACGGGTCTCGGCCGAGATCAGGTCGCTGCGCAGGACGAAGATCCCCTTGTCGCCCTCGGCGCCGAAATGGGTCCGCGAGCGATGCGTCCGCACCAGGGTCTCGAGCGTCACCTGCAGGTCCTGCACATAGGAAGCGCCACGCTCGTTCAGGATGACGAGATCGACCACCAATCCCTTCAGCCGCCAGTATTCGCGCGCGCGCAGCAGCTCGCGCACGATCCCCGAATCCTCGACCTCGTCGATGCGCACAAGCACGATCGGCAGGTCGCCCGAAATGCCCTGGGCCCACAACGCCGGCGCTGGTGCGAGACCGCGGCGGATCGTGTCCGACGACGCGCGTAGCGCCGGGTTGGCGTAGAGCACGTGCCCCGCGAGGCGTTGATAAAGGGTGGCCTGCGCCGGCGCGATGTCGAGGTGGCGCAGCTGCACCTGGGCCTGCGTCCAGGCGAGCGTGGCAGCGCGCTCGAAGGCGTTGGTATCCTGGTGCTTGTCGATGGCGTCGAGAAGCGCCTCGCGCGACGACGCGACCATGGTCCAGAAGGCGATCTTTGCCGTGCTGCCGGCCGGAATCCACACGCGACGGCGCAGCGCGAACACCGGATCGAGCACCGGCCCCACGGTGTTGGACAGGCGCCGGCCGTCGACCACGGCGACGGGGGCGCCGATGTCGTTGCCGCGGCCGAGGAAGCGCGCGCGATCGGTCTCGATCTCGACCTCGCCCACGCTCTCGCCCTCGACGACCGCCAGATGGGCGACCCATAGCTCGGGTTCACCGGGGCTGCGGCGACGGCGCGTCGCCAGGATTGCCTTCTCGGCGGGCAGATACTCGGTCTGCACGAAGATCTTGGAGAAGGCCTGGTGGGCGGCGTCGGCCGACGGCGGCGCCAGTACGATCTCGGCATAGGAGGTGACTTCGATGTCGCGCGCCTGGGAGCCGGTGTTGGCGATCGACACGCGCCGGACCTCGGCATCGTCCTCGGGCGACACCACGACGTCGAGCGTGGTGGTGAGCGTGCCGTCGTGCCGTACGAATTCGGCGCGATCTTCGGCGAACATGACGTTGTAGCTGTCGGGTCGCGTTCCGCGCGGCTGATACGTCGCCGACCAGACCGTGGCGCTCTCGATGTCACGCAGGAAGATGTAGCTGCCCCAGTCATCGCGCGTGGTGTCTTCCCGCCAGCGTGTGACGGCGAAGTCGCCCCAGCGACTGTAGCCCGAGCCGGTGGCCGTCAGCATGACCGAGTAGCTGCCGTTCGACAGGAGATGGGCGGACGGGCTGGCGGCATGGGGGTTGCGCAGCCGACGCACGACCGCGGGCTCCAGATCCTCGACCGAGTTGCTGGTACCCACTTCCTCGGCCCGTGGGTGGGCGACGGCAACATCGCGTGGCGTGCGTTCCTGCAGCAGCAGTTCGGTTGCCTGCACCATGGGTTCGGCATGAAAGCGGGTGCGCATGATCCCGTCGAGCAGCGCGTTGGCGATGGCGACGACCGTCATGCCCTGATGATGGGCCATGTAGGCGCGCACGACCCACTGCGTCTTGCCTTCGGGCAGTCGTGCCGGCGTGAAGTCGATCGCCTCGTAGAAGCCGAAGCGGCCTTGGCCGCCGATCGCGGCCAGCCGGGCGAAGTTCGCAGTGGCGGCCTGTGGATCGACCATGGCGGCCAGCGCCGTCGCGTAGGGCGCCACGACGGCGGCTTCGCTGAGGCCGCGCTTGAAGCCGAGACCGGGTATGCCGAAGTTGGAGTACTGGTAGGTGAACTCCTTGTCGCGCGCATTGTAGGCGGATTCGGAGACGCCCCAGGGCAGGCCGAGATCGGTGGCATAGTCGATCTGCCGCCGGACGATCAGGTCGTTGGTCCTTTCGATCAGACTGCCGAGCGGCGCCCGCATCACCAGCGACGGCATGAGGTACTCGAACATCGAGCCCGACCAGGAGATCAGCGCCGCACCACGGCCGACCGGTGTCACCGCGCGCCCCAGCCGAAACCAGTGGCGGGCCGGCACGTTGCCGTTGGCGATCGCCACGAAGCTGGCGAGCCGGGCCTCCGACGCGAGCAGGTCATAACAACTGGGATCGAGCCGGTCCTCGGTGGCGAGATAGCCAATCGACAGCAGCCGGCGATCCTGGTTGAAGAGAAAGTCGAATTCCATGGCATTGGCCATGGCGCGCGCCGTAATGGCGATCGTCTGAAGCCGGCGCTCGAGTGCCGCGCGTGCCTCGGCGGTCTGAGCGGAGTCGTGCCGGCGGCTGTCGATCGACCGCTGCGCCGCCTCGACCCAGAAGAGCATATCGGCGCTGGCGGCATCGCCGCGTTCGCTGGCCAGCGTGCGGGCGAGATCGGACACGGTTCCAGCCTGGGCGGCGAGGGCCGCGGGCTCTACCGAGCCATCGGCCAGCGGCACGGCGGTCGCGAGACTCTCCAGCGCGATCGTCACTTCCCGGTACGACACCAGGTGCGTGCGCCGATCGTCGGGCAACGCCATCAGCGCTTCGCGGGCAAGGACCAGAGCATCGCCGGCCCCGGTGGCCGGCATCTGCGCCAGGGACGGCTCGGCCCGCCACGCCGCGCAGGCATTGGCCAGCGCAATCAGATGGCCCGCCAGGTTACCGCTGTCGACCGTGGAGACATAGGCGGGTTCGAGCGGCCGCAGGTCGGACGTGTCGTACCAATTGAAGAAATGGCCGCGGAACCGTTTTAGGCGCTCCATGGTGGCAAGCGTCGCCTCGATGCGCTGCACCGCCTCGATCGTGCCGATCCAGCCGAAATCGCGGGCCGCCACTGTCGACAGGAGATAGAGGCCGATGTTGGTGGGCGAGGTGCGCCGGGCGACGATGGGCTTCGGATCCTCCTGGAAATTGTCCGGCGGCAGCATGTGCTCCGCCTCGGTGACGAAGGTCTCGAAGAATCGCCAGGTGCGGCGCGCGATCAGGCGCAGCGAACGGACATCGGCCGACGGGATCGCGAGGCGGCCGGCGTCCGCCTGTGCGAGGCTCACCCAGCGGGCGATCGCGGGCGACAGGAACCAGGAAAGCAGGATCGGCGCGGCGACGGGCAGCGCCGCCGGACCGGCGTAGAACACGAAGATCGCGGCCCCGGACGCAACCGCCAGGCTTCCCGCCATCTGCCCGACGAAGCCCCACCAATCGGTGCGGCGCAGCTGCTGGGTCTGGGCCGCCGTCGTCCATTCGAGGAGACGGCGATGGCTGACGAACAGCCGGAACAGGGTACGGCCGATCGCATCCAGCATTTGCCAGGCCTGATGGGCGAGGAAGGCAATGATGAGGGCCGTCTGGGAGAGCGCGAGCCCGATGTCCGTCGCCAAGGCGCCGAGATGGCTGCGCGCGGTGACGCCGGGACGCCGCGGCAGCAGCGCGGCAGCGACCGGCAGCATCGTGGGCAGGCCGAGGACCAGCACGACGAAGGCCGTCCAGGCGAGCGCTCCCGGCAGCGGCAGGGTCCAGCCCGCCAGCAGCGCCATGACGGCGGCCGGGGCTGAGAGGGTGCGGCGCAGATTGTCGAACATCTTCCAGAAGCCGATCGCCGGCACGGCGTCGCCGCTGGGCCCCCGGCGGAGTCCCAGCATCCAGGGCAGCAGCTGCCAGTCGCCGCGGGCCCAGCGATGGTGCCGGGCCGAGGCGACGTCGTAGCGGGCGGGAAACTCCTCGATGACCTCGATATCGGTGGCCAGGCCCGAGCGGGCGAACACACCTTCGAAGAGATCGTGGCTCAACATGGAATTGTCCGGCACGCGACCGTCGAGCGAGGCCTCGAAGGCGTCGATGTCGTAGATGCCCTTGCCCGAATAGGAGCCTTCGCCGAACAGGTCCTGATAGACGTCCGATACCGCCGACGAATAGGGATCGATGCCGCTGTTGCTCGAGAAGATGCGCTGGAACAGCGAACCTTCCGCTCCGACAGGCAGCGAGGCCGTCACGCGCGGCTGCAGCACGCCATAACCCTCGACGACGCGGCCCTTCGCCGAATCGAAGCGCGGGCGATTGAGCGAGTGCGCCATCTTGCCGACAAGACGGCAAACCGCGTCCCTCGGCAGTCGCGTGTCGGTATCGAGCGTGACGACGAAGCGGACATCGGCCGGCAGCAACTGGCCGACGGAGTCGAGGAAGGTCGTATCGGTCGAGCCGCGCAGTAGACGATTGAGCTCGTGCAGCTTGCCGCGCTTGCGCTCCCACCCCATCCATCGTCCCTGCGCCGCATTCCACAGGCGGCGGCGATGAAGCAGGAGAAAGCGATCGCCACCCGGTGTGTTGGGATAGCGCGCGTTGAGGCGGGCGACGCCCGCGCCCGCTGCCGCCAACAGGTCCGCATCGTCGGGAGTTGACTCCGCGAGCGCATCTCCCCAGTCCGACAACAGCGCGAAATGCACGTCGCCGGCGGGATTGGACAGATAGTGGACTTCCAGCCGTTCGATCAGCTCGTCGACGCTGGCGCGGTTCGCCAACAGTGTCGGGATGGCCACCAGGGTGCGCAGGTCGGGCGGCACGCCGTCGCGCAGCGCCAGGCTCGGCAGCAGGGTCGCCCCGAATCCGCCGGTGATGACGCGATTGACCACCATCAGGGCCGCGTCGATCGCCGGCAGCAGGCCGATCAGCGTCATTGCGCCGAGCTGCCAACCGAACACGCCGATCTCCGCCAGCGCCAGCAGCGGCAGGAAGAGGATCACGCCCGCCATGAAGGCGACGCTGCCGACGTAGGCTGCGATGCCGGCGGTCGCGAACCGCCGCCTGAGCGCAAGGCCGGGCGGACGGAACGGCAGCGAACGCTCGAAGGCCGCCCGCCCCTGGCCGATCAGGTGATAACCGGGATCGCGCTGTCGCAGATCGCCCTCCGGGGCGGCAGCGGTTGCCAGTGCGCGTCGCGCGATCTCGGGCTCGCTCAACCGGGTGCCGCGCGCCATCTGCTCGATGGCGGTGCGATAGAGATTACGGGTGGCGAAATCCATGTCGGCAAACGCACTGCCGGCACGCAGGACGTCGTCGACCGGACTCACCGCCTCGAAAAGCTTGGCCCAGTCGACGTCGGAAATCAGACGCATGCTGGTGATGATGTTGCGCACGGTGACGTTGGTGGCGCCCTGGAGCTGGTGCTCGCGACGCACCAGCTCCTCGGCGGTCATTCCTTCGCGCGCCAACCGCTCTTCCAGCCAGCGCACCGCCGGCGTGGTTTCGGGATCCTGGTCGCGCAGCCGCTGGACGAGCTGGACGATGAAGCCCTCGGACAAGGATCTCCGTTCGTAGGGCGCCAGCACCGCCGGGTCAGGCACAGTTTCGTTCACGCCGAGCAGCCGATCGGCCACCGAGTCGGCCTCCTCGCGGTCCAACCGTCGGCTCATGATGCGTTTGGCCGACCGTCGAAGATTTTCGACCAGGACGAGGCGGAGCGTGATCGCCACCGCCCACAGCTCGCCGATGCTGAGCGGCTGGACGGTTTGATAGGCGTGCACGAAGCGCGTCAGCGCCTCCGGATCGAACCGGCTGTCGGTATGGGCGACGAAGGCCCATGCCAGGCCGAACACGCGGGGATATCCGGCCAGCGGGCCGTCTCGGAGCTTCGGCAACTGGCGATAGTAGCCCGGCGGCAGGTCGGTGCGGACCTCGCGCACCTGTTGTTCGACGAGATGGTAGTTGTCGAGCAGCCATTCCGCGGCGGGCGATATGGGGCGCCCTTCATCGGCCGCCTTGGCGATACTGCCATAGGCCTCGAGCAGGACGCGCTCGTTGTCCCGCAAGCGGGTGACCAGCGATCGTCCCGACGTGGGTTTCGCATGGACGGGTTGGTTGGAGGCGAGACTCTCGGCGTGCTGCTCCAGCCGCTCGACACTGAACAGTTCGCTGCGGATGGGCTCTTCTTCTTCGTGCGCAGCAACAGGTCGAGCGCGCCCGAGGGCGCGCGACAGGAGAGATTTCAATTATACCGGCCTTTCCGACAAACAACGCACCAGCGGCAGGAAGGTTGCCGGGTGCGTCAAACGTTCCTGAAGCAGAGGGCCGCTGACGCTTCCCTCTACAGCAAACGCCAGGGCTAGACGAATCTCTGGCTGGCATGATTCATGCGCAGAAACGCGAAGGTTTCACGACTGATTGACAGTCGAGCGCCGGCCCTTCCATATGCCGCAAGAGCGGGACAAGGACGGAACGAATCGATGGCAAGCAAGGTCTACAAGGATGCCAAGTCGGCGCTCGAGGGCGTGCTCAGCGACGGCATGATGGTGATGTGCGGCGGCTTCGGCCTGGTCGGCATTCCCGACAAGCTGATCCGGGCGATGCGCGATGCCGGCGTGAAGAACCTCACCTGCGTCAGCAACAACGCCGGCATCGACGGCGCGGGCCTCGGCCTGCTGCTCGAGGCGGGCCAGGTCAAGAAGATGATCTCGTCCTACGTCGGCGAGAACAAGACCTTCGCCAAGCTCTACCTCGAGGGCAAACTCGAGATCGAGTTCAACCCCCAGGGCACGCTGGCCGAGCGCTGCCGCGCCGGCGGCGCGGGCATCCCCGCCTTCTTCACCCCC
>JAUXST010000046.1 GCA_030679805.1 Reyranella sp.
AACGGCACGGCCGGTACCTTCCTCGAAATGGACGAGGGCAACCGCTTCGCCAAGGGCCATCCCTCCATTCACGTCCTGCCCGCCCTGTGGGCACTGGCCGAGATAAAAGGCCTCTCGGGCAAGGCGGTGATGGAAGCGCTGGTGCTGGGCTACGAGGTGGGCGCCCGCATCGGCATCGCCGCGGCGATGCGGCCCGACATGCATCCGCACGGCACCTGGGGCACGGTCGGCGCCGCGGCGGCGGTCGCCAAGCTGCTGGGCTACGACGCCGCCAGGATGCGCGAGACGATCAACGTCGCCTCCTCGCTGACGCTCGCCAGCTCCAAGCGCACCATGCTGGAGGGCGGCACGGTGCGGAACGCCTATGCCGGCATCGCCAACCGCATGGCGCTGATGGCGATCGACCTCGTCGAGGCGGGCTTCATCGGCGAACGCGACGGTCTGTCGAGCGTGTTCGGTCACGTCGTCTCGGAGACGTTCGACACTGGCAAGATGATCGACGGGCTCGGCCGCGACTGGCAGATCGACCAGAACTATTTCAAGCTCCATTCCTGCTGCCGCTACAATCACGGCGCGCTCGATGCCCTCGACACCCTGCTGGCCAGGGAAACGATCGCGGCCGACGCGGTCGAACGGGTCGACGTGGCGAGCTACCTCTACGCCGCCGAGCTCGACGACCAGGCGCCGCGCAACACGCTGGGCGCCAAATTCTCCGTGCCCTTCGCCGTGGCGACGCGGCTGGTGCGCGGCTCCTCCGCCGTCGAGAACTTCACTTGGGAGGCGGTGCGCGACGAGCGTGTCCAGGCGCTGGCCAAGCGGGTGTTCGTGACCGAGGACAAGGCGATGACCGCGAAGCTGCCGCAGTTCCGGCCGGCCCGAGTCGATCTCAGATTGCGCGACGGCCGCACGCTCACAGCCGCCGTCGAGGCCAATCGCGGCGACGACCAGGACCCCTATTCGCGCGACGAACTCACGGGCAAGTATTTCTCGCTGGCCGGGCGCGTCTGGCCGCACGACACGGCCGACGAGGTGAGGAAGAAGATCCTGGACCTGGCCACACTAAAAGACGTCTCGACCGTCATCGCGTAGACCGCCTCTCCCGCGACGCTGCGGCTGAGGTGACCAAGTCCCCCCGAAATTCCTGGGAAGAAAATCGGCTCCTCGCACGCCGAAGAGCCAATAGCGGCGGGCTTTTCGCCCGATAATTGCGCACACCTGAATGTAACGCGTGTTGTCCGCGACCCTGTGCGGGATTCCGGGATAAGCCTGATTCCATTGGCTTTTAGACGACTCCCGGCTTCTTCTTTTGCACAAACCCCGGCGCGCCTGTTTCCCAGGGGTCGTCAAGTGTCTGTTCCCACGTCGTTATTCGGCGTGTGGTTGAGACGGGGTTGTTCTTGGGACTGTCCACGGGTCAGGACCCGTGGCGGCTGCACCAGGCGCATTGCGCGACCCGCGGGCGTGCCGCGGGAGGTCGTGCCGGAAATGAAAAAGGCCGGCGCAGTCCAAGCGCCAACCTACCAAAATTCATAGCACATTTCTGCTGAACCTGCGCTTCACATCTGCGTGAGCGAATGCTGGCAATGACAGCAGCTGGGGGCGCGCGACTCCAGTCGCGCGTCATTGTCGGCACAGGACGAAGATCCGGAGTGGAGCGCCCCCAGCAAGGGCCTGGGTCTATCGCAACAAGATGCTCCCGCCCCCTACACCGCCTCGCCCGCGACCCAGCCGCTCGACCAGGCCCACTGGAAATTGTAGCCGCCCAGCCAGCCGGTGACATCGACCGCCTCGCCGATGACGCCCTCCGATGCCACCTGCAGCATATTGGGATGCTGTGGATCAGCCAGCGTGGCGCCGCACAGCATCCTGATCGAAAGAGAAGCCCCAGCCAGGGCGCTCCGGCACGAGCGCGCGTCCTTCGGCATCAAGCTCGATTCGTTCAGTATATATCGGCTCGAACCACGGCATATGCTCCAAGATGTATGCGTTCGGGGCGGCGGCGAGCAGGCTGAGGCTCATCTCTGTGAACAGGTGTGACGAGAGGGGCACGTCGAAGGCAGCGGCGAGGTGGCCGGCGCGGATGAACTCGGTCGGGCCGCCCATCCTCTGCAGATCGGGCATCAGCACGTCGGCAGACTTCATCTGCAGCATGGTCAACATGCCACGACTGGTGTGCTCGGTCTCGCCGCTGGCAATCGGCGTGTCAAGGGCGGCGGCGATCTCGGCCTCGCCCGCATGGTTCCAGTAGGGTACCGGCTCCTCGAACCAAGCAAGGCTGTACTCCTCCAGAGCGCGACCAAGGCGGATCGCTTCGGGCACGGTGAGGGATTGATTGGCATCTGCCATCAGTTTGATGTCCGGGCCGATGACCGCGCGGACGGCCCGAACACGCTCGATATTCCAGGCGATCGGCCGCGCGCCGACACGCATCTTCATGGCGCGGAAGCCGCGCGCAAGAAAGTCGGCCGCTTCAAGCTGCAATTCATCGATCGAGGAGGAGAGCCATAGGCCGCCGCTCGCATAGATCTGCACGGTGGTCGCGGCGGCGCCAATCAGTCGCGAGACGTTCAGGCCGGCGGCGCGGCCACGCAGGTCCCACAGCGCGGCGTCGACGCCAGCGAGGCTGGCGATGCTCATGCCGGCGTGGCCGAAGAAGCCGACGTCGGCCCAGGCGCGCTTGTAGAAAGACGCTGCAAGCGTCGGGTCAAGGCCTAGAAGCAGCGGCTCGAAACAGCGGACCATGTCGCGTAAGACTTCGAGACGGGCGCCGTTGATGGCGAAGCAAAGGCCTTCGCCGGTAACGCCCGCGTCGGTGTCGAGAAAGACCAAGACGGCATCCGCCGAGCGGATCTCCAAGGTCGCCGACAAGATCGGCTTGGGCAACGGCAGCCGGACGATCTCGGTACGCAGGGCGGTGATCTTTATGGTCATTCTTCTCGGCCGCGCAGGACAGTCGGTTCGGACTCGTGTGCCACCACATGACACCTACAACAAACAAATAGGCCCTGCTGCCAGCAACCAGTCCCTATGTGACGAAGGTACCTACCTATACCGATACATCACAAACCCCGGTTTGTCGGCCAGTTTATCGTAAAGCGCCATCGATCTGTGATTGGTCTCGTCCGTGTGCCAATAGACACGTGTGAGACCTGCATCCTTGGCGCGCTCTGCAACAGCCTCGATCAAGGCACGCCCCACGCCTTTGCCACGTGCCGCCTCGGCAGTGAAAAGATCATGCAAATAGCAAGTGGCCTCCACCATGATCGTCGAGCGGTGAAAGAGATAGTGGGCCACGCCCAGCAAAGCCTTCCCTTCTTCTGCGACCAAAGCATGCATCGGTTCGTAGATATCAAAGAAACGTCCCCATGTGGCCTGCGTAACTGCATCCGGCAACGCCTTCGCCCCCGTACGACCGTAGAAGGTATTGTAACCTTCCCACAACGGCAGCCACTGCGGGAAATCCTCGCGCATCACAGGTCGAATTTGCAGCATCCGCAGCGTCCTTTCTGATTTCTCGGCGAGTCAAATATAGTTGTTGAATGATCGTGCGATCAGCCGTGCCGATTGCCGATCTATTGGCAATGCCAGTGAGGAATTCGCCGTGGCTCCATCGGATTGAAGGCCTCACCGGTGTCGCGGAAGGGTTCTCCGAAGACGATCAAAAAGCACATCCTAGCGGCGCACATGGAACGTCTTCTCGACCACATCGGCGAACCGCTTGATCAGTACCATGACGACCTCAGGCGGCATTCCCTGCGAAAAGGACACCGCTACATTGTTTGTTGTCGCGGGCGACGAGAAGGAGCGACGACAAATACAAAGCAATCATTATGAACTAAGCAGATCAAATGCGAGCGAAAGAGAATTCCATGAACGGATGAAACCTCATTGTCCGCTCTCGCACAAACAAGCATATAGCCCGACATCGAAGTACCCCTAATCAAGTTATCTATTTTCAACCAATAGCTACCATAGGGGTCATTGACGAACGGACGCCTGAGATCCGGGAGTGTCGAGTATCGCTTGATCAATCACTTTGGTACCTGGCAGGCGGTAAGAACGGAGTTGCCGCGCCGATCGCGGCAACTCCTCCACCCTACACCGCCTCGCCGGCCACCCACCCGCTCGACCAGGCCCACTGGAAATTGTAGCCGCCCAGCCAGCCGGTGACGTCGACTGCCTCGCCGATCGCGTAAAGGCCCGGCACCTTCTTCGCCTCCATCGTCTTCGATGAAAGCTCGGCGGTGTCGATGCCGCCCACGGTCACCTCCGCCTTGGCGTAGCCTTCGGTGCCGGTCGGCGTCACGTGCCAGCGCTTGAGTTCGGCCGCCAGCGTCTCGAGGTCTCGATCGCGCCGCTCGCCGATCACGCCTTCCGGCGCCAGCGCCTGGGCGAGGCGGTCGGGCATCAGGTCGCCCACGATGTTGCGCAGTTCGGCCTTGGGCCGGAGCTGCTTGCGCCCCTTCAGGAACGTTGCCGCGTCGCGGTCGGGCAGCAGGTCGATGGCGATCTCCTGGCCCGGACGCCAGTACGAAGAAATCTGCAGGATCGCCGGCCCCGAGAGGCCGCGATGGGTGAACAGCATCGCCTCGCGGAAATTCGTGCGGCCGAGGCTGGCCACGACGTCGAGCGACACGCCGGCGATGTCCGGCACGCGCGCGGTGAACGGCACCAGCCCCGGCCGCGTCTCGGTGACGGCGAGGCCGAAGCGGCGAGCCGTCTCGTGCGCGAAGCCTGATGCGCCCATCTTGGGAATCGAAAGTCCGCCGGTCGCCAGCACAATGGACGCCGCGTCGAAATCGCCGTGATCGGTGCGCACCGTGAAGCGATCGGATTTCTCGATACTCGTGATGCGGTGCGCCACCCGGACGTCGACGCCCACCGCGTCCGCCTCGGCCAGCAGCATGGCCACGATCTGCCGCGCCGAGCCGTCGCAGAAGAGCTGGCCCAATGTCTTCTCGTGCCAGGCAATGCCGTGCTTCTCGACCAGGGCGATGAAATCGTGTTGCGTGTAGCGCGCCAGCGCCGACTTGCAGAAGTGTGGATTGGCCGAGAGGAACGCCTCGGGGCGGCTGTCGCGATTGGTGAAGTTGCAGCGACCACCGCCCGAGATCAGGATCTTCTTGCCGACCTTCTCGGCATGATCGAGCAGCAGCACCCGGCGTCCGCGCTGGCCGGCGCGGATGGCGCACATCAGGCCGGCGGCACCGGCGCCGGCAATGACGACATCAAAGATTTGGCGGTTCACGCCAACGCCGTTCTCATGATCCACAGCGCGAGTGCCAGGCCTGCGATCGCGCCTGCCACCGAGCCGCCGACATAGAGGGCGGCCAGCAGATGTTCGTGACGTTCCCACAGCAGCACGGCGTCGAGCGAGAAGGCCGAGAAGGTCGTGAAGCCGCCCATGATCCCGGTCGCCAGGAACAGGCGCAGATGACCCGCGGCACCCAGTCGCTCGGCGAACCAGCCGGTGATCAGGCCCATCACCAGCGAGCCCAGGATGTTGATGAGCAGCGTGTGCCAGGGGAAGTGCGTGCCCATCAGCCGCGCCACCCAGATGTTCATGCCGTGCCGTGCGGCGCCGCCGAGGCCGGCGCCGACGAACACCACCAAGTAAGAAAGCATCTCCCTAGCCTCCGAAGCGCGTCTTCCAGTCGGGCGGCGACGTCTTGTAGGGCAGCGCCGTCGCTTCATAGACGCCGCGCGCGATGGCACGCGCCAGGCAATCCGCCGCTACCGTGCCGAGCTCAGTCAACACCGGCGGCTCGCCGCCGCGTCCCGCCTTGCCGGTCGCGGCGGCAAACACCGTATCGCCGTCGTTGGGGGCATGCACCGGGCGCAGCGCCTTGGACAGTCCGTCGTTGGCCATGATGGCGAGCCGCTTGCACTCGGCCTTGGTGAGGGTCGCATCGGTCGCGACCAGCGCGATCGTCGTCGCGGTCGCGGGCAGCGGCTGTCCCTTGAAGCGAATCTTGAGCGCGTCGTCAGGCAGCCTGGCGGGCCAACCCAACCCGCCGAATTCGCCGTCCTGCTCATAGGCGCCCGCCCAGAAATGCGGGCCGGTCCCGATCGTGGCCGAGCCCACGGCATTCACCGCCACCAGCGCTCCGACGGTAAAACCCTGGCTGGTCTTCGCACTGGTCGAGCCCAGCCCGCCCTTGAGGCCGGCCGTCGTGGCACCGACGCCGGCGCCCGCCGTGCCCAGCGCGAAATCGTGCGCCGCCACGAGGGCGGCATCGCGGCCGAGATCCCAGTAGGGCGGCCTTATCTTCACCGGCTCGCGCATCCAGTCCTTCTCGCCGCCATTGATCAGGTCGAACAGGATCGCCTGCACCGCCACGGGAATGGCGAGGCCGCCGAAGGTGCGGCCCTGGCCGCGCTGGCAGAGGACCGCCGAAGCGCCACCCGCCGCATCGAGGCCGTAGACCGAACCGCCCGACAGCACGACCGCGTCGATCGCCTGGCCCACCATCTCGGGCTCCAGCGACGTCACCATGCGGTCGCCCGGCGCGCCGCCCAGTGTCGCCACACTCGCGACCGCGCCCTGCTCGAAGATCGCCACGGTCACGCCCGTCGCGGCGCGCATGTCCTGGGCGTTGCCGACCAGCACGCCCGGCACGTCGGTGATCAGGTTCCTCACGTCAGGAACTCGCCCCCGTTCACGTGGATGGTCTGGCCGGTGATGAAGGTGCCCTCTGGTCCGACCAGCAGCCGCACCATGGCAGCGATCTCGTCGACGGTACCAAAACGCTTCAGCGGAATCAGCCGGTCCCCCACGGGACGCGGCCCCGCCGCTGCGCCGCGCGCCGTGTCGATGGCGCCGGGCGCCAGTGCATTGCAGGTGACCTTGTGCGGGGCCAATTCGATGGCGAGCGCGCGCATGAGGCCTTCGAGGCCCGACTTCGAGGCCGAGACGTGGCAGCGATTGGGCGTGCCGACGTGGGTCGAGACGCCGGAGAGGGCCACGAAGGCGCCGCCGCCCCGCGCCACCATCTGCAGCACGATCGCCTTGGCCAACAGGAACGCGCCGTCGAGCGCCACCGACATGATCTCGCGCCATTCCTCGAACGACATGTCGAGAAACGGCGTCTGGCGCCTGAGCCCAGCGTTGCTGACCAGGATGTCGACGCCGCCGAATTTTGCCGCGGCCTCGGCCGCCAGCCGCGGCGGAACGGCGGGATCGGAGACGTCGCCCATCGCCGCCACGGCCCTGCCGCCCATTGCCTCGATCTCGCGCACGACGCCATCGACCGCGGCTCTGTCAGCGCGGCCGTTGACCACGATCGACGCACCGTCGCGGGCCAGCGCCAGGGCGATGCCTCGGCCGATGTTCTTGCCCGCGCCGCTCACCAGCGCGACCTTTCCCTGCAGAGCGTCTTGTGTTCCCACCTGCATACCCCCTCAAACAATTCCTAGAGCATGATGACATTAGGTTTGTCCGTCGTCCCGACCGAAGCGCCCCTCGAGTGCTCTCGGGGCAGGCTCCGCGCGTAGTGGAGGGACCTACTCTCTACAATAAGCTATCTCCGGTAGAGAGAAGGCCCCTCGACTACGCTCGGGATGACAATTCGTCTTGAACCGGCGCATTGCGTCAAACTCAGGTAAGATTGTCATCCCGAGCGTAGCGAGGGGGACCTTTCCGATCCCAAGCCATCAAGGCGACGATTTGAAGCCGCATTCCTTCACGGTCGTCAATACCACGGCGACGCGGCTGCTCTGCCGGAAGCAACCTTTGGTCCAAAGCCCCGCATAGATGCCGCCGTCGGCCGCGGTGTAGGTGCCGAACCCGTTTGGCTTGCCGTTGTCGAATTCACCCTCGTAGCGATCGCCGGCCGCCGTCGTGAAGGCGCCCCAGCCATTGAACGCGTCGTTGCGGAAATCGCCTTCGTAGCGGTCGCCGTTCTCATACTGGAGGATGCCCCGGCCGCTCCGCGCGTCGTCGATCAATTCGCCATTGTAAACGCTGCCGTCGGGATAGGTCACTTCGCCCCGGACCGGCCGGCCGTCGCGGAACATGCCTTCATAGCTCTTGCCGCCGCCCGTCGTCGCCTCGCCCCGGACTGGGCGACCGTCGAGGAACAGGCCGGTGTAGCGGTCGCCGTTTATGGCACTGAAGGTTCCATGGCCGTTCGGCTTGTCGTCGCGAAACTCGCCGTCGTAGCGATCGCCATTGCGATATTCGAAGACGCCCCGACCGCTCATGCGACCATCGTCATACTCGCCCACGTAGCGACCGCTCGGCATTCCGTTGACGTACCATTGCACCACGCCGCGGCCCTGCGCGACGTTGTTCTGGCAGTCACCCGACCAATTGAACGTCTTGCCGAGTTCCGGATTGGTGTTCCAGACGTAGCAACCCGTCACCTCGTTGCGCAGCCAGCTGCCGGACACCTGTGCGGAGGCCGTGGACAGCAGAAGGAAGGACACGAGCAGCACAAGGCCGTGCAAAGGCGACATGCGGGCGATCAATCGGGAAAGTCGAAGTCTTCGTTGTTGCTCTTCACGCCGGCTTTTTCGAACCAGTCCGGACCGAGCAGGCTGATGGGCTCTTCCTGGCACTTGAGGGTGGCCAGAGGCTTGCCGGCATGTTCGACATGCAGCCCCGCCTTGGTGCGCTTCTCCCCCTTGGGGCCCCAGTTTCCGATGCCGGTGTAGACCGTGTAGGCGAACTGGCCCTTGCGGAACCTCAGCCAGGCGCCGCCGCCGCCGGAGAACGGCACGCTCTCTCCTGTCGCCGCCTTGCCCGGCGCAACCTGGCTCTCGGGCAGGATTTGTTCGAGTGGTTCGCTGCCGTCGAGCTTGCCGAAGCGATACTGTAGATAGCCTTTGGTCGGGCCTGCGTCCCAGGAGGCGCAGACCGATGCCATTTTCGCGCCGGTGCGGCAGGCGAAGACGACCGTCTCAGTCGGTGTGCAGAACGAGGTCGGCCGCGCGGCCGGCTTGGCCTCGTTCCTGTTGTCGCTCTTGTTGCCGCTTTGGCCGCTGCTGGCTTCGATGATCCGGGCGGCACTGACGAGGACGACGGTCCGCGTCTTCTTGCAGTTCGGATCGCCCTGGCACTCGTCCGACATCACCTTCTGCGGCGCATAAGTGAGTGCCACTCGCTTGCCCTTGATCGGCGGCTTCTGACTGCAAATATCGAATTCCGCCATCTCCTCGAAGACGACACCCCGATCGTCCTTGAGCGTGAGGTAGCAGGCGACGTCGCCGCTGTTCGTGGCCGTTACGGTGCCGACCGTCTTCTTGACGACTTGGCCGATCTTGACCGTCGGCACGTCCTGCGCGCTTGCCGTCAAAGGCCAGGCGGCAAGCGTCGCCACCAGAACGACGCCGGCCCAGCCCTTTGCACCCCAGTTAGCCGACATGCCTCGCCTTTCAAGCGTGATCGCATTTCTGCATCTCCGCTACAACAATCGGGGGGCCGCGGTCCATGGGGAAGCGCGGTGCCTGCAGAAACCTGCTGACTCGGATGAAATTGGCGGGCAAATTCCGCCGCCCAGACATCAATGCGAGGTCTGTCGACGTGCCGCTCAACTGGAAAATCTCCCATGCCGACCGGTCGGTGGAAGCCGCCGGAACGGGACATGTCGGCTTGCAAGACATCGAGGGCTACTTCGACGACCTCATGGTCTCGGGCGCTCTTCCCTATCGCAAACTTTTCGACACGACGCACGCCACGTCCACAGTCAGCGATGCCGACATGATGCTGCTCGGTGCGCGCATGAGCGCCTACAAGGGGCTGGGGCCCCTCGGTCCCCTTGCTATCGTCGCGCCGACGAGTGCGTTGCACGCACAAGCCATGCTGTTCGCAGCCCTGGCCCCGGCCGACCGGCCGCTGAAGATCTTCAAGACGGTCGCGGCGGCGCGCAAATGGCTCGACGCACCGCCGGAAGGCGAAGAGGCAAGGTAGAGCAAATTCCGTCTAGGGAGCATCAATTCGGTACCTTCATGTTCCTCTCCCCCGATAGGAGGAGAGGCTAGGTGAGGGGGAATCGACGCGCGTAGCCCCCTCACCCGTCCTCTCCCCCTATCGGGGGAGAGGAGCATGAAAGTGATGACGTCTAATCTGAAAGCCTCTACCCCGCGACGATGTAGGCCTTCAGCGCCTCGGCTTCGTGGCGGGTCTCTTCCAGGCGCGACTTGACGATGTCGCCGATCGAGACCAGTCCGAGCAGCTCGCCGTGACGCACCACCGGCAGGTGGCGGAAGCGACCTCGGGTCATGATCTCCATGACCTGGTCGATCGAATCGTCGGGATCACAGGTGACGACGTCACGGGTCATCACTTGCCTGGCTTCCAGCTCCAGCGCCTTGGCGCCGTGGCTGGCCAGAGCGCGAACGAGGTCGCGCTCGGACACGATGCCGGCGACCCCGCCTTCCCTGTCCAGCACTAGCACCGATCCGATGCGCCGGACGCTCAACTGCTGGGACACCTGGGCCACCGAAGTCCCGGGGGTGACCGTGAACACGCTTCCGCCCTTCTGGGAAAGAATGTCGGAGACGAACATGGTTCCTCCTCCTTCTCGTGAATGGTCTGGTAAACATGGCTACGCAGTAGCGCGGAGAAAAGCTGTGGGCCATAAAGCCCTCATGAACGATGCCCCAAACAACTCGACGGCGGCCCTCGTCCTGTTCTCCGGTGGCCAGGATTCCACCACTTGTCTGGCCTGGGCGCTAGAGCGATTTACGCATGTCGAGACGGTCGCTTTTGACTACCGCCAGCGGCACCGAATCGAGCTGGACCAACGACTTGTGGTGTTGGACGAAGTCCGGCGGCGTTTTCCCCAGTGGGCAGCCCGCCTGGGCGACGACCATTTCATCGACATGGGCGTCCTCGGTCAGATCAGCGAGACGTCGCTCACGCGCAATGTCGCCTTCGAGATGGAAAAGGATGGCCTGCCCAACACCTTCGTGCCGGGGCGCAATATTCTCTTCTTCACCTTCGCCGCGGCCGTGGCCTGGCGGCGCGGTATCCGCAATCTGATCGGCGGGATGTGCGAGACGGATTTCTCCGGCTATCCCGACTGCCGCGACAACACCATCAAGGCGCTGCAGGTGACGCTGAACCTCGGCATGGACCGGAGCTTCGTGCTGCACACGCCGCTGATGTGGCTCGACAAGGCTGAGACCTGGGGGCTGGCGCGCGAGCTGGGCGGCGATGCATTGGTCGATATCGTCCTCGAGCACACCCACACCTGCTACCAAAGCGAACGCGGACCGCGCGAGGCATGGGGCCATGGCTGCGGCGAATGCCCCGCCTGCGCCTTGCGCAAGCGGGGCTACATCGCCTGGCGCGAAGGCCGGAAGGTCGCGTAGAGGGAGAAGTAACGCTCTTTTCATGGTCTTCTGAACCGCGAGCATGAAAGCGACGAAAGCCTAAGGGCGACCGCCGGCCATGCGCTTGGCCAATTCGAGCTGTTCCTTGGCCTTGGGGAACTGCGCCTGGGCGTAACGGCGCAACGCGCCGTTGTCGCCATTCTGCGAATAGGCGCCGAGCTGGTCGACGGCGTAGGTTTGGCTGGCGAGTTCGGCATTGGCGTAGGCGGTGTCGAACTCCGGTCCCTGGAGCGCGTTCAAGCGCTGCAGCACGGCGGTCGTGTTCGGTGGGTTCGCGGGATCCGGCGCATAGGACACGCCCGCCTCGGTGCGGGCCTTCTGCAGAAACTCTGCCGCCTCACTGTGCTCGGCGATCATGCGGGTCGCGTATCCGCGCATGATCTCGTTCCCCGACTTGGCGAGCGCGATGCGCCCCGCGGCGATTTCATAGTCGTTGAAGTTCTGGGCCCAGCCGACGAACCGGGCATCCGGGAGGGCGTCGACCGCATGGGCGTTCGAAACCATAACGGTCGAGACATAAGCGGCAGGAAGGGCCGTTAAGGCCAGTCTCAGGGCGGCACGGCGGGCGATGAGCATATGGGAGTCTCCAAAAGGTGTGCTCAGATAACGTCCCCGAGCAGGCCAGGTTCCCGATCGGCGAAAGACCTGCTAGGAGCGCCGGACATGAAAACCTTGCAAAAGAAGGGCGAGGCCCTCGCCTATTTCCTGGCGTTCATCGCCTGCATTCCCGCCGCCAACTGGATGATCGGCCATGTCGGCACCGTCTGCGTGCCACAAGGCCCCTGCCTGGTGCCAGTAGCGCCGTGGGGACCCGGCGGCCATCCGCTGATGGCCCCTTCCGGGGTGCTGATGATCGGCCTCGCCCTGGTGCTGCGCGACCTGGTGCAGCGGCGGCTCGGCCGCACGGTGGCACTTGCCGCCATTGTGGCGGGGGCGGCCCTGTCCGGCGCCGTGGCGCCACCGCAGCTGATCGTGGCCTCGGCGGCGGCCTTCCTGCTCTCCGAGCTGGCTGACTTCGCAGTCTATACGCCGTTGCAGTCGCGCGGCCTGGTACTGGCCGTGCTGGCCAGCAGCGTCGTGGGACTCGTTGTCGACAGCGTGCTCTTCCTGTGGCTCGCTTTCGGCAGCCTCGAGTTCCTCGCGGGCCAAATCCTCGGAAAATTATGGATGGTGCTGCTGGCGCTGCCGGTCGTGCATTGGATCAGGAAGCGCGAGATCGCCCAGCAAACCATCGTCATGGAATAGGCTGCCGATGTCCCCACCACTCCTCCCGCTCGATGGCCGTGTCGCCGTCGCGGGCCAGCTCCAACCCGGCGACATGGCAGAGATTGCCGCCGCGGGCTACGTGGCCGTGGTGAACAACCGGCCCGACGGCGAGGCCATGTTCGGCCAGCCGCGCACCGCCGACCTCCGCAAGGCCGCCGAAGCGGCCGGCCTCATCTTTCTCGATCTGCCCTTCTCCGGCCCGCGCGCCACGCCCGATCAGGTGCGCGCCTTCGTCGACCTGCTGGCCGGGCAGCCCGGACGGGTCGTGGCCTTCTGCAAGAGCGGCATGCGCTCGGCCTTGCTGTGGGGGGCGGCCTCGATCGCCTCGGGCCGGTCGCTGGACGAGGTGCTGACGGAGGCCATGCGTGCCGGCCAGAATCTCGACTCCGTCGGCGAGACCATGGTGGCACTGGCCAAAGCCGCGCACGCCTGAGGGCCCCGCGCGCCTGACGAAAGTCTCGGCTTGCACGGCGGGCGCCGTCGCTTCTTAATCGCGCGTCCAGTTGCCCCGAGGAGAGACCCGCGATGATCAAGTCCATTCTGGCCGTGTCCGAAGGCGGCCCCGATGCCGCCATGTCGTTCGGCCTGGCTGCCCGCGTGGCGGCGTGTTTCGGCGGCACCGTGGATGCGCTTCATCTGCCGGTCGGCCCCGCAGGCGGCATCGTCGGCGGCCTTGCCATGAGCGGCGAGGCGATGCCGCTCCTGATCGACATCGACGACGAGCGGCTGGAGGAGCGCGCCAAGGAATCCGAGCGCGTCTACAAGGAAATCGTGTCGCCGATCAAGGATGCCACCTATACCGCCGCCAAGACCGCGACGCTCGACACGCTGGTGGCGATGGGCCGCTGCTCCGACATTCTGGTGCTCGGCCGGCCGGGCGCCGATCCCGAGAACGTGGCGCCGGCCACCGTCGAGGCCGCCATCTACGAATGCGCCCGCCCCGTCATGATCGCACCGCCCACCGCCGGAACGGGTGCATTCGGTTCGGTGATCGTGGCATGGAACGGCAGCTTCCAGGCCGCGCGCGCCGTCGAGTATGCGCTGCCGTTCCTGAAGTCGGCGGGCAAGACCACGATCCTGGTGGCCGGCAGCAAGCCCGACGATGTCGGCGCGTCGTACCTTGCGCGCAACCTCGGGCGGCACGGCATCACCGCCACCATCGACGCGATCGATCCCGGCATCGCCTCGGGCCGTGCCCGTGGCCGCGCGCTGCTCGACTACACCCACGGCAAGGGCGCCGACATGCTGGTCATGGGTGCCTACGGCCGCGGCCAGGTGATGAGCTTCCTGGGTCTCGGCGGCGCCACCGGCAAGGTGATCTCGTCCTGCCGCGTGCCTCTGTTGATGGCGCACTAATCCGTCAGGGACAGGCGCCCGCGCCCTGCGTCACCACGTCGGGGTCGGCGCAGGCGCTACAGGCATTGCCATAGGTCTTGCGGCTGCCGTCGCGGCGGACGCCGCAGGCCGGACGGTAGTCGCGAGTGCACATCTGTGGCCGGGGATCGGCGCACAGGCCGCCGGCGACGGGCAGCGATTCGGGCGCGAGTTCGGCCCGCGTCATGAGGAACGTGAAGGGTTGCGCACGATAGTCGCTCAGCGTGCCGACGACGGCGATGCCGGCGCCGACGGCGGGCAGCGGGCTGAGCGGCCGGGCCATGACCACGACGAGGTCGACGACGTTGGCCGCCTGGCTCTCGTCGGTGATCGCGGCCTCGATGCGGTCGGGCGTGGCCGAGATCACTTTCACCGGAATCTTCAGACGCGCACCGCCGCCGTGCTGCTTCGTCCCGATGGCCTGCCAGACCTTCTCGGCCGCCGCCTTGTTGGCGGGCGTTGCGTCGCGATGGCGAAGCACCAGCGCCCAGTCGGCAAAAGTAAGCGTGGCCGGATCGTTCTCCTCGACGAGCACCAGCGCCGCTTCGGGCGGCGTTAGCATGCGCGGAATCGATTTCACGAAATTGTCCGGTGGCGCGCGTTCGCCCGCAGCGACGCGGGCGATCAGTTCGTTCCAGCCTTCCTCGCTACCACGATAAAGACGGTAACGCGAGCGCACGTAGCGGTCGATGTCGGTGGCAGCCGCCGCGTTCTTGGCCGCGCGCGCGATCGCGATCGAGCGCGCGGCATACCAGAAGCCAAGTGCGTCGAGCGGCGTGCCCTCGAGCTGCGCGACGGCGAGCTGATAGACGTCCTGCAGATTGTCCGGTTCGGCGGCGACCGAGAGGCGGTAGTGGCGTCGCGCGTTGTCGTAGTCCTTGGCCTGAAGGGCGGCGAAACCCAGCGTGCCGTTGAAGACCCCCGCCATCTGTTCCTTGACACGCGCGAAGGCCGCATCGGTGAGCGACACCGGCTTCTGCCAGTTTGGCAACACGAGCAATCCACGCTCGGCCGCGGCGACCGCCAGGGGCAGAGCCGCTGCGTCGCCGGCGGCGGCCTTCGTCCGCCCCGCATAGGCGCGATTGGCCAGCGCGCGCACATTGTCGGGATCGACCTGCAGCAGGCGCGCCGCGACGACATCGGCCTTGGCCGGCTGGTTGGCGGCGTGCCAGGCGGCGATCGCCTGTTCGAAGGCCTCGGTCCTGAGCACGCTGCCCGGATACCAGGCGATGAAGACTTCCATCGCCGCCGCGCGCTTGGCGGCGTCGCGCATATTGAGCGCGGCCATGTAGGAGTCGTACTCGGCCGGGATCTGGAAAGTGTTCCGCGTCTGGGCCGCGACGTCGGCTGCGACGAAAGCAAAGGCCAGCGACAGAACGAGACCAAGCCAACGTATCACCGCCATCGCAACCTCCCTTCCCCGGGAAATACAGTGACCGTTTTGTCGAATTAAGGCAGTGTCCGGACGTTAGGCACGAGCGGGGACAATGACAATGCAAGAGCGGCGTTTAAGGCTATTGGCGCTTCTCGGAGCAGGTCTGATCGCGGCGCTTCCGGGCGGGCCGGCGGAAGCCCAGCAGGGTGCGCCGCCGCCGGCCGTCCTGGTCCAGCCGGCCGAGCTGAAGCCGATCGCCGACCAGTCCGAATTCATCGGCCGCGCCGCCGCCATCGACAAGGTCGAGCTGCGCGCCCGGGTCAAGGGCTTCCTCGGGCCCCGAAAGTTCAAGGACGGCGATATGGTCAAGGAAGGCCAGGTCCTGTTCACGATCGAACCCGAGCCCTACCAGGCCGCGGTCGACCAGAAGACGGCCCAGCGCGATGCCGCCAAGGCTGCACTGACCAACGCCGATCTGCAGCTCCACCGCGCCGAGGAACTGCTGCGCAGCAAGACCGGCACCCAGGTGACCTACGACCAGCGGCTGTCGGAACAGCTCCAAGCCAAGGCGCAGCTCGAGGATACCTCAGCCCAGCTGCGCGATGCCGAAATCCAGCTCTCCTATACCCAGATCAAATCGCCGATCGACGGCCGCATCGGCCGCGCTTCGGTATCGCCGGGTAATATCGTCGGCCCCGACTCGGGCGTGCTGGCTACGGTGGTCAGCGAAAACCCGATCCGGGTGCTGTTCTCGATCACCCAGCGCGAACTGCTCGATGCGCGGCGCGACACGACCACGGGCGACACCCTCGTGGTGCGCCTGCGGCTGGCCGACGGCAGCCTCTACAAGGACAAGGGCAGGCTCGACTTCATCGACGTCACCGCCGATGCCAAGACCGACGGCCAGGTGGTGCGGGCGGTGTTCGACAACAAGCAGGGCCTGCTGACCGACGGCCAGACGGTGCGCGTGATCGTCGAAGGCGAGAAGGCCCCGACCGTGATCGCCGTGCCGCAGGCTGCCGTCGCGCTCGACCAGACCGGCTCCTACCTGTTCGTGGTCAACGACAAGAACGTGGCCGAGCAGCGCCGGGTCAAGACCGGCGTGTCGCGCGACGGCCTGGTCGCCATCGCCGAAGGGCTGAAGGCCGGCGAGAAGGTCATCATCCAGGGCCAGCAACGGGTGCGGCCGGGCATGACCGTGGCGCCGACAGAGGCGCCGACAGAGGCGCCGGCCGCGGCACCGGCGAAGAAGCTGTAGCTCCATGACAATCTCGTCGCTGTTCATCCGCCGCCCGCGGCTGGCTTTCGTCATCTCCACGGTGATCTCGATCGCCGGCGTCATCGCCATGACCGTGATGCCGGTGGCGCAGTTCCCCGACATCGTGCCACCGCAGGTCCGGGTCTCCGCCACCTACCCCGGCGCGTCGGCGCAGGCGGTCGAGGAAAGCGTGGCGCAGGTCATCGAGGCGCAGGTCAACGGCGTCGAGCGCATGCTCTACATGAAATCGACCTCGGGCGGCGACGGCAGCTACCAGCTTACCGTCAGCTTCGAGGTCGGCTCCAGCCCCGACCTCAACACCGTGAACGTCACCAACCGCGTCAACCAGGCGCTGGCGCTGCTGCCGCCGGAAGTGCAGCGCAACGGCGTCACGACCAAGAAGCAGTCCTCGGCGCTGCTGCAGGTGGTCGCAATCTATTCGCCCAAGGGCACCCGCGACGCTCTGTTCCTGTCGAACTTCGCCACCATCACCATGCTCGACACCCTGCGGCGCGTGCCCGGCGTCGGCGATGCCTCGCTGTTCGGCGCGCTCGACTATTCCATGCGCGTCTGGCTGAACCTCGACCGCATGTCGAGCCTCGACATCACGCCCAACGACGTGGTCAAGGCCGTCCAGGCGCAGAACGTCCAGGCCGCCGTCGGCCTGGTCGGCGCCGCGCCGCTGATGAGCGACGTCGATTTTCAGCTCAACATCACCACCCAGGGCCGCCTGACGACGGTCGACGAGTTCGAGAGCATCGTCGTGCGCGCCACGTCCGACGGTGCGCTGGTGCGCATCAAGGACATCGCCCGCGTCGAACTGGGCGCCAAGAACAGCGACTCGGCCGCCCGCTTCAACGGCAAGCCGGCCTCCGGGATCCAGATCGCCCAGCTGCCCGGCGCCAATGCGCTGGCCACGGCCGGCGGCGTCCGCAAGGCGCTGAAGGACCTCGAATCGCGGGTGCCCGACGATGTCGCCTTCGAGATCATGTACGACACCACGGTATTCGTCGAAGCCACGATCGAAAGCGTTATCCATACGCT
>JAUXST010000066.1 GCA_030679805.1 Reyranella sp.
AGGCACTGCGCGTCGAGACGGCTGCGTTGCCGCGCTTCGCTTAGCGGATCATGGCCCGGAGCTTGGACGACACCAGGTCGGTGGCGAGCACGAGGACCAGGATCACGATCACGCAGGCCGCCGTGTCCTCGTAGGCGAACAGCTTCATGCTGCTGATCAGCTCGAAGCCGATGCCGCCCGCGCCCACCATGCCGAGCACGGTGGAGACACGGATGTTGGTCTCGAACCGGTAGAGCACGACGCCGATCCAGGTCGGCAGGACCTGAGGCAGCACGCCGAACACGATGCGCTGCAGGGTGCCGGCGCCGGCGGCGCGGAGCGCGTCGAGCGGGCCCTCGTCGATCTCCTCGATGGCTTCGGCGAAGAACTTGCCCAGCATGCCGGCACCGTGCAGGGCGATCGCCAGCACGCCGGCGAAGGGGCCGAGGCCGACGGCGGCGACGAAGATCAGGGCCAGGATGATCTCGTTGATGCCGCGCATCACGTTCAGGACCTGGCGCAGGCCGTGGAACACCCAGGCATAGGGCGAGAGGTTGCGCGCGGCGAAGAAGCAGACCGGCAGGGCCAGCACGATGCCGAGCAGCGTGCCCCAGAGCGCGATCTGCACCGTCTCGATCGCGGGCTTCACCAGCTTCTGCATGAAGGCGAAGTTGGGCGGCAGCATGCGGCCGAGGAAGTCGGCGATCCACGGCAGGCCGTCGATGAAGCCGGTGATGCTGAGATGCGTGCCGTCGGCCGACCACCACAGCACGGCCAGCGTAGCGCCCAGGATCGGGGCCATGATCCACCAGCCGAGCGGGCCGCGCGGCTTGTTGACGACGAATTGCAGGGACATGGTTAAGCCCTCTCTTCGACGGCCGCGGCGGCGATAACGGCTTCGGCCGCCGTTCGCCGGCGTTCGGTGAGGCGCTGGGCGGCGTCGAGCACGTTGGGGTCGTCGAGGCCGGGATAGATGCTGCGGATCACGTCGCCGCTCACGCCCGACGGCGGTCCGTCGTAGACGATCTGGCCGGCCGAGAGGCCGACGACGCGCTCGGCGAACTCCAGCGCATAGTCGATCTGGTGCAGGTTGCAGAGCACGGCGATGTTGGAGTCCTTGCAGCTTTTCTTCAGGTAAGTGAGCACCGTGCGCGAGGTCTTGGGATCGAGGCTGGCCACCGGCTCGTCGGCCAGCATGAACTTGGGCTGCTGGGCGAGCGCCCGGGCGATGCCGACCCTCTGCTGCTCGCCGCCCGACAGCGCATCGGCGCGGCTCTTGGCCTTGTGCGACATGGCCACCTGCTCCAGGCAATGCATCGCGATCCGGACGTCGGCCTCCGGGAAGAGCTGCAATGAACTAAGAATGGGCGAGAGATCGGCCATGCGGCCGACCAGCACGTTCTTCAGCACGCTGAGGCGCTTCACCAGGTTGTGCTGCTGGAAAATCATGGCGACGTTGCGCCGGAGCAGGCGCAGGTCGCGGCGGTTGGACGACAGCGACGTGCCGTCGACCACGATGTCGCCGGCCGAAGGCTCGATCAGCCGGTTGATGCAGCGGAGCAGCGTCGACTTTCCGGCGCCCGACGGTCCCAGCACGACGACA
>JAUXST010000078.1 GCA_030679805.1 Reyranella sp.
GGCGATCGCCGACCAGATAGGCGGCCTCGACTGGTCGGTCTGCTACCAGAGCCGCGTCGGGCCGCTGAAGTGGATCGGTCCCTCGACGGATGCGGAAATCCGGCGGGCGGGTCAGGACGGCAAAGCAATCGTCCTCTACCCGCTGGCCTTCGTGTCGGAACATTCCGAAACCCTGGTCGAACTCGACATCGACTATCGCCGCCTTGCCGGCGAGAACGGCGTGCCGGCCTACATCAGGGTGCCGACGGTGGGTACCCATCCGCTGTTCATAGGCGGCCTTGCGGACCGCGTACGAGCGATTCTCGGCCAGCCGCAGGTCGCCGTCTGCCATGGCGCCACGGCCATGCCTTGCGGTCCCCAGCACCTTGGCTGCCCCCTGGTCTCCAAGGCGATCGCCGGAGGTCTTTGATGCTCTACGAAGTCCTGAAGGCACTGCACATCGTGGCCGTGATCGCCTGGATGGCGGGCCTGCTCTACCTGCCCCGGCTGTTCGTCTATCACGCCGATGCCGAGAAGGGCTCCAAGCAGAGCGAGACCTTCAAGGTCATGGAGCGGCGCCTCGTCTATGCCATCATGGAGCCGGCCCAAGGCGCGGTCTGGATCCTGGGGCTGCTGCTGGCATGGCGCGGTGACTGGTGGTCGCATGGCTGGTTCCAGGCCAAGATCGTGCTGGTCCTGCTGATGACCGGTGTGCACCACGTCTACGGGCGTTGGCGCAAGACCTTCGCGGCAGATCGAAACACCAGGCCTGCCAGCTATTATCGCTGGTGGAACGAGGTGCCGACAGTGCTGATGATCGCCATCGTGTTCCTCGTGGTGCTGAAGCCGTTTTGACCGGAGAGACGTCAATGGCGACGAGAATTGCCAGCCTTGCATTGATGCTTCTCGGCCTGTCGCAGAGCGCCTTTGCGCAAAGTCTCACCACGCCCGATCCGGAGGGCGCGGGCTTTTCGACTGCGCGCCTGGCGCGGATCGCGCCCTGGTACCAGTCGCAGATCGATGCGGGCGCGCTGTCGGGTGCCGTGGTTGCCGTCGCCCGCGACGGCAAGCTCGCCTACCTGCAGGCGATCGGGACCTACGACCGCGCGGGAAAAATGCCGCTGAAGCCCGATGCGATCTTCTGGATCGCGTCGATGACCAAGCCGGTGACCAGTGTGGCCGCCATGATCCTAGTCGAGGAAGGCAAGCTCGACCTCAACGCGCCGGTCGCCAAGTACTTGCCGGAACTGAAGGACATGAAGGTCGGCCTCGAGCGGGCGCCGGCCAAGCGCCCGATGGAGGTGATCGATCTGCTGCGTCACACCTCGGGCCTCACCTATCCGGAGGAAGGCACCGACGCGCTGCACAAGACTTACGAAACGGTGATGACGTTCAGGCGTGATAGAACCCTCGCTGACTTCGTGACCGGTCTCGCCCATGTGCCGCTCGTACATCAGCCCGGCGAGGTCTGGGAATACAGCTGGGGCGTCGACGTGCTGGCGCGGGTGGTCAAAGTTGTTTCCGGCCAACCGTTCGATGAATTTCTCCAGAGCCGGATTTTCAAGCCGCTCGGCATGACAGACACCGGCTTTTACGTCTCCGAGGAAAAGCGCGGTCGCCTGGTCGATCCACCCAAGGGCGGGCGGCACCCGACCTGGGATGTGACCAAGCCGGCCAAGTTGTTTTCCGGCGGCGGTGGGCTGGTCTCGACGGCGCCGGACTATCTGCGCTTTTGCCAGATGCTGCTGAATGGCGGTGAACTCGATGGCGCGCGCATTCTTGCCGCCGATACGGTTCGTCAAATGACAATGAACGCAATGCCACCCGGCGTACGCTTCACCGGGGTCACCGGCGAGTTTGTGGGACCACAGGTCGGCACGAGCTGGGCTCTTGGGTTTGCGATCCGCACCAATCCCACCTTCAGCCTTCTGCCCGGCGGCGTCGGCAGCTTCAATTGGAGCGGGTTCTGGGGCACTTATTTCTGGATCGATCCGAGCGAGAAGTTGATCGGCCTGCAACTGATCCAGATCGCGCCGGAGAACAATTTCGGTCAATACAGGGATGCGTTCCGGCATCTCGTCTACGCGGCGCTGCGTGTTCCCCAGCCGGCCTCATCCGCCGCCGCCCAGGCGCCGGGGACCGTGAGCAGCGAAGTTCTGGCGAGCTATGTCGGGACCTATGACGTCGGCGCGTCGCTCAGCGCCAAGGACAGGCAGGCGCCCTTTCCCGCCTTCACCTACAGCGGTGTCGGCCTGGTCGTTGCGATGGCGGACGGCCGGGCCGAGATCCGCAATCCTGTCGATGGCGGGCCCGCCGCCAAGGCCGGTGTGCTGGCAGGCGACGTCCTCACGGATATCGACGCCTTGCCGCTGAAGGGGCTCAACATCGACCAGGTGCTCGCCAAGTTGCGCGGTCCGGCCGGCTCGGATGTCCAGCTTCGCGTCACCCGCGAGGGGCGGGCCACTCCGATCGACTTCAAGATTATCCGCGAGCCGATCCGACGGCGTGGGGCGCAGATCCAGGTGCAGGTTGCCAACGGTGACCTGACCGTCACCGCAACAGGACTGTGGTCGGTGCTCGACTTCGAGAAAGGCAAATCGGTCGCGGTGACGGCTGTTTCGAACACCGAGTTCCGCGCCAATGACAGCGACCGCACCCGCCTTGCTTTCACCAAGGACGCGACCGGCAAAGTCTCTGGTGTGGTTTTCAATCCCGGGCCTCTGGAGATAAGGGCGGCGAAAATAAATTAGAGGGCGAGCCGAGGCACAGAGGCTATTCTCTGCGGCGCTGAGTTCGTTTTGACTGGAGAAACATGAACGCCGTGGCGACCATCGATTGGCACGACCAGATCTTCGACATCCTGCAGGATCACGACATCAAGCAGGTCTATCACGTGCCCGACGCGGGGCATGGAAAGCTGATCGAGGCCTGCCAGAAATCCAATTCCATCCGCACCGTGCCGCTCACCACCGAGGAGGAGGGCATTCCGCTCGCCGCCGGTGCCTGGCTGGGCGGCCAGCGTTCGGTGCTGCTGATGCAGAGTTCGGGCGTGGGCAACACCATCAACCTGATGGGCCTGACCAAGACGCTGCGCTTTCCGTTCCTGACCCTGATCACCATGCGCGGCGACTACGGCGAGTTCAATTCCTGGCAGTACCCGATGGGCCAGGGCACGCCCAAGGTGCTGGAAGCGATGGGCGTGCTGCTCTACTCGGTCGACAACGCCGCCGAAGTGAAGGCCACGGTCGATGCCGCGGCACGCTCGGCCTTCAACGGCGGCCAAGCGGTGGCAGTGCTGTTGCGCCAAAAACTGATCGGCATCAAGAATTTCGGGAAGAAGTGACCATGAGCAAAGCCACGCTCCAACGCCGCCCGCTGGTGAAGAAGATCCTCGACGGCGCCGACGACGATCTGCTGGTGATCGCGGGTCTTGGTTCGGCCAACTGGGACATCACCGCGGCGGGCGACCGTCCGCTCAACATGCCGCTGTGGGGCGCCATGGGCGCGCCGGTGGCGATGGGCCTGGGCCTCGCCATGGCGCAGCCCAAGAAGCGCGTGCTGGTCATCACCGGCGACGGCGACATGCTGATGAGCCTGGGCGCGCTCGCTACCGTGGCGACGCAGCAGCCGGAGAACCTCGCCATCGTCGTGCTCGACAACGAGAAGTTCGGCGAGACCGGCAACCAGGCCACCCACACCAGCCCGCGCAACAACGGCCCGACCGATTCCGGTGCCGGCACCGATCTGGCGATGATCGCCCGGGGATGCGGCATCGCCGATTCGGCCACCGTGCGCGAGGCGGGCGAAGTGGCCCAACTCGTGAAGGACGCCCGGACCAAGAAGGGTCCGGTGTTCCGACTGGTGAAGGTGATGGTCGAAAAGCTCGAGTTCGTGATGCCGCCGCAGGACGGTGCGCATCTGAAAGATCGCTTCCGCCAGGCCTTGTTGGGCCACGCCTAGGGGAGATGACATGACCGACTACGCGCCCTTCCCCCTGATCGATCTTGCGGGCTCGCCGCGCGAACGTGGTCGCATGCACGGCAAGGCCGCCGCCGACCGGCTGAAGCGCGGCGCGAAGATGTATGCCGAGTCGCTGCTCGCGAGCGGCGTCGACTGGAAGGAGCTGGAGCGCCGCGCCGAGGCCATGGTGCCGGCGATCGAGCATTTCGATCCGGCCTACATCGAGGAGATGCGCGGTATCGCCGAGGGCTCGGGCGAGCCTTTTGCCGCGGTGATGCTGATGAACGCCCGCACCGAGATGGTGGCGGCGGCACGCCGCCAGAAGGCGGCCCAGCATTTCCCCGACGGCTGCACGGCCGCCCTCGCGCTGCCGGAGGCGAGCGCCGACGGTGTGCTGCTGCATGGCCAGAACTGGGACTGGCGCGCCGAATGCGCCGAGACGGGCGTGGTACTGCGCATCCGCCGCGATGACGGGCCCGACATCCTGACTTTCACCGAAGCCGGCGGCCTTGCCCGCTCCGGCCTCAACTCGGCCGGCATCGGCCTCACCGCCAATGCGCTCGAATGCGACCGCGACTATCAGCGTGGCGCCGGCGTGCCGCTGCCATTCATCCGGCGCAAGGTGTTGGAGGCGGCTCATCTCGCGCAGGCGGTGCAGACGATCGTCTCGACGCCCAAGCCCGGCTCCAACCACATGGCGGTCAGCCACGCGACGAGCAACGTGGGGGGCAATGGGACCGGCGAGGCCTTCGGCTTCGAATGCGCGCCCGACGACACGTTCTGGCTGGCGCCGGACCGCGGCCTCTACGTCCACGCCAATCACTGGATCGCCGAGTCGGCACGTGCCAGGGTCAAGGACACCGGGCTCGCCGATACGCCATGCTCGATCTATCGCGACAAGCGCGTGCGCGACCAGCTCGGGCCCAAGCGCGGCAAGCTCACCTTGGAAGATTTCCGCGCCGCCTTCTTTGACGACTGGAATTCGCCCTGGTCGGTGTGCCGGCCGCCGCGCATGAATACGCGTGGCGTCATGACGGCGACGACGGCAATGATCCTGATGCGTCCTGGCGAAGGACATCTGGAGGCCTGCC
>JAUXST010000082.1 GCA_030679805.1 Reyranella sp.
AGCGATCCTTGCGAAAGCTGGGTTTACAACGTCGGCTGCACATATTGAGATCATCCACGCGGGCAGGGTCCACTATTGCTATCCGGCAGAGGTCTGCTTGGCGATCCTAGAGTATTACGCTTTTGATGCTGGTGCGAACTGTCAGGTGCAGGCCCGCGACAATTTTCGACTTCTCGCTGGGTCAAAGCTACGTGAAATGATTTATAGCCAAGTCGGATACGATCCGACCGGCACATACAAATTTGAAAAATGGCACGAACGAATTGCACTGAATTTTCAGTCGGCACCTAAAGGATTCTTCCATGTCTTTAACGAAGCCCACACGATCATTTATGAATTGATCGTTGCCGGCGCAAAGATCAATGAACACTTCGTAGTTGATATTTCTATTGGGCAGCATTGGTCGAAACATTGGACGGACGACGATCTGCAAATGGCTTTTGGGCAGCGTGCTCGGTATCCGCACCACTATCCCGACAGCCACCCTCAATCGAAATCCAACCCACAGGAATCTTGGTGCTATCCGCTTGCTGCGCTGGGCTACTTTCGCGAGTGGCTGCAAGATACTTATATCGAAGGCGGCAGATTCAGCGCGTACTTGAAGGCTAAAGTTTCGAAGGGTTTACTTCCGCCTTCAATTGCCCAACTAGCGATCGACGCTTTGAAGCCGACTGCGCTGGAAGGGCCAAGCAGCTAGACGCAGTAGCCGGCCAGAGTGAGAAGTGCAGTTTCCGTGTAAGCCACGATTACTGTTTAGATGTTGCGTAAGGCAATGCAATGAATGATCTCTACGCCAATGCGGTTCAATCAATTCAGATTGGAATTGAAGACTATCAAGCCACTGATCAGAAACGAGCGCTGTCTGCCGTTCGGAATCTTTACGCAGGGATTTTGCTTCTAGCCAAAGAAGTCCTTGTTCGCGCCGTCCCAGGTACAGATCCTAAGAAAGTTCTGAGTGCGCGTTACAAACCTGTTCTCACGAACGCGAACAGAATTGAGTATGTGGAAGATTCACAGCAGACCGTGGATTTCGGCACGCTAGCGAAAAGATTCGCGGACTTTGGTCTGAAAATCGACCAGAAGGCTCTTAGCGACTTGAATAGGATTCGGAACGATATTGAGCACTTTTATACAAGCCAATCGCATAGCGCGGTACGCGCAGCTGTAGCCAAGTCTCTTCCGGTTGTTGCAGGACTCTTTCGGCTGGCACGGGTGGAGCCTAGCAATGCGTTGGGCAATGCTTGGAGTGTGATGCTTGAAGTTAAGGCGGTCTATGATCAGGAGCTGCTTGCTTGTAAGGAAACTTTCAAAAAGATTGATTGGCTTTCTGCGACACTGGAAAGCTCTCCAAGAGTATGCCCCCAATGCGGTTCAGAGCTAGTTGCTCAAGGCGACGAAAAAAACTCGGATAGGCAGTCAATAGATGCGAGATGCCGCGCGTGCGGGCACGAGTTCGATAGCGAATCCCTCATAGTATCCGCTCTAGCTAAAAAATTTGAGGACGACGATTTTCTTGCAGCTAGGGACGGTGGTTCTATGTCCGTACATCATTGCCCCGAGTGCGGAATGGAAACCTACCTGACAACGGACGAAGAAGGTTGCCTTCTGTGCGAGTTCGTCCTCGAAGGGGAGTGCGGGCGCTGTTCAGAGACCTTAACGCCAGACAACGTTTCAGCAGATAGTCATCTGCTCTGCGCCTATTGCAATCATGTGATGTCGAAAGACGACTAGGCTAGACATCAGCTTAGCAATGGCGTGTTTTGGACCACGGCTGCAGATAGAGACTCGTCTTGGTTTGAGTCGCCCCGCTGACGGTACTCCGACTAACAAAAACCCCCGGGGATGCCGGGGGTCGTCGCCTGCCTTTTTGAAGGCGGTCTGAAAAGGGGGAGGACTAGTAGCCCTCGCGCTCCATGCGCTTGCGCATCAGCTTGCGTGTCCGGCGGATGGCCTCGGCGCGCTCGCGGGCGCGGCGCTCGGAGGGCTTCTCGTAATTGCGGCGGAGCTTCATCTCGCGGAAGATGCCTTCGCGCTGCATTTTCTTCTTCAGGACGCGCAGCGCCTGATCGACATTGTTTTCACGAACGAGAACCTGCACTTCGATCGCTTCCTTCCAAACGGTAAGGGGCCCGGGAAAGCGTTCCAGGGCCGAATGAGAGGCGCGGTTGGTATCACAGGGGGGAACCCTTGGGAAGCCCTCGCCGGGGGCCTATATTTACCCTCATGGATGACCCGAATACCCCCGAAAGCCCGCCTGTCGGCCCTGATGCCGATCCCGACGCCGGTCTGCGCGACCGGTTGGCCGATGCCGTCGCCGCGGAGGCCGCGTTCGAAGGCTGGACGCGGACGGCGCTGGCCGCCGGCGCCCACCGCCTCGAATTGCCCCCGGGCGAGGCGGACCGGCTGTTCCCGGGCGGGCCGATCCAGCTCCTGACCCACCTCAGCGGGCGTGCCGATTTGCGTACCGTCGAGGATATGGAGAAGGAAGGAGTGGCCGGGCAGAAGATCC
>JAUXST010000087.1 GCA_030679805.1 Reyranella sp.
AACGGACACATGGCGCTGCCTGTCACAGGCAGTACCGGGCTGGTGACATCTGAAGAAGAAACGACGTCGTAAAAAGCCCGTGATTCCGGGCTCGGCCTGGACTCCGGGCGCATGCGTGTCACAACATTTGTCTCAACTTGGTGTGACACATTGGGGTGTGACACGCGATCAGGACGACGGCTCTTCGGCGTGCGAAGAGCTGAATTGTCGGGCGCTACTCGGCCGCAACCGTTCGCGGTGCGCTCGTCTGGCGGATGGTCAGAACCATGCCAGCGTTGATCACGTAGAGCGTCACCGCGATCCAGAAGATCGCCGCCGGCAGATGCAGGTCCATCAGATAGCCGAACAGCGGCGGCCCGACGAGCGAGCCGACATCGAGGCCGGAATAGACGAAGCCGAACACCTTGCCCGACGCGCCGGGTGGCGTGGCATTGCGCACGATCATGTCGCGTGACGGGTTAGTGGCTCCCCCGGCGAAGCCCGCCAGTGCCAGCAAGGGCAGCAGCAAGGTGGGCGACACGGCGAGGGTAGCGATCGGCACGGTGAGGGCCGCGGCGACCAGCAGCCCTCCCGACGCCACGAGATCATGGCGCTTCACACTGTCCGCGAAGAAGCCGCCTGCGAGCATGCCGGCCGCCGAGCCGACCATGAACACGATCAGGCAGAGTGCGGCGTAGCGCTCCGTCACGCCGAACATTTCCGTCCACGCCGGCACCGCCATTTGCTGGATGCCCACCGTATTGACGGCAATCAGGGCGAAATAGGCGAAGCACAGCAGGATCGACGACTGCAGAAAGAGGCTACCAAACCCTGCCCTCGCACCTTCCGCGGCGGCGGCCGCGCGGACCTCGGCGCGGTGATCGACGAAGTAGCGGCGGTGCCCCAGGACCAGCGCCGCCAGCACCAGACCCGGCACGGCGCCGATGAAGGCGGCTCCTGTTCGCCCCACGACGTCGTCGAGGAAGTAGATGATCGGCGCTGCAGCCCAGCCCAGCGACCCGCCCAGTCCATGGATGCTGTAGGCCCTGCCCAGGCGGCGCTGGTTCACTGAAGAGTTCAGGAGGGCGAAATCGGCGGGGTGGAAGACGCAGTTGCCGACGGCGCCGACGACCGAAATGGCGGCAAAGGTCAGGAACGAATCGGCCAGGGCGGTGAGCGCGAGCCCGATGGCTGCGAGCGCCAGCCCGCCTGCCAGGATCGGCCGGGCGCCGAACCGGTCGACCGCGAAACCCGCACCCGTCTGGCAGATGCCGGAAACCGCATAGTAGATCGCGCCCAAAGCGCCGACGTCAGTGAAGGACAAGCCGGCCTTTTCGCGCACGATCAGCAGCATCGTGACGAAAGCCAGCTGGTAGTAGTGGCTGGCGCCGTGGGCCACGCCTATCAGGCTGATGACCCGGACATCACGCCCCAGGGGGGCTAGGGCGACTGCGGACATGGGACCCTCATTTGCCCGGCAATGATAGACGATCCGCAGCGCGGCTGGCTGCGAAATTGAGCGCAGGAGGCATGCGTCTGGGATGACGTGAGATGGCGTCGCGCGCTACTGTCCCCGCCGAAAAGGGGGAGAAACGTCATGAAACGCTGGAAGCAGCGCCCGGAAGGCTCGACCTGGGGAGACTGGGGCGACGACGACCAGCTAGGCCGGCTCAACCTCATCACACCCAAGAAGGTGCTCGAGGGTATTGCTGAGGTGAAGGAAGGCCTGTCGTTCTGCCTCAGCCTGCCCCTCGACTTTCCCGGTGGCAACGTCCTCAACCCCCGCAGGCTGCCGCCGGTGCTGTCGCCGACCGGCGACGAGAACGGCTGGCGTTTCAATTTCCACACCAAGACCATCAATCCGCTGTTCGTCGACGTGGCCAGCGACGATCGCGTCATTCTCACCCTGCAGTATTCGACCCAATGGGACACGCTGGCCCACGTCGGGGGAATGTTCGATGCCGATGGCGACGGCGTGCCAGAGGCGCTCTACTACAATGGCTTCAAGGCGGGCTCGGATGTGGTTGGCCCCCTCCCCGATGCCGGCCGGGACGGCTGCGGGCATCTCAGCTACGCCCACAAGCTCGGCGTCGAAAACATGGCCGCCAAAGCCATCCAGGGCCGCGCCGTGATGGTCGACCTGGAGAAGCACTACGGCCGTGACCATAAGTATGTGAATTACGACGATTTGCGCCATGTGCTGGACGCCGACAAGGTGGTAATCGAAGCAGGCGATATGCTGCTGCTCTATACCGGTTTCACCGATGAAATCGTAAAGATGAACAAGAAGGTCGACCCGGAGCGCGCCCACGCCATGTGCTGCGTCCTGGACGGCCGCGACAAACGGCTTTTGCAATGGATCACCGACAGTCAGATCTCAGCCCTGATAGCCGACAACTACGGCGTCGAGGCGGTGCCAGCGAGGCCGGGGCCGGAGGGCGTCGAGCACCCTTCGCTGCCGATCCACAATCATTGCCTTTTCAAGCTCGGTCTGAACCTGGGGGAAATCTGGTGGTTGCAGGATCTGGCACTATGGCTCCGCGGCAAGAAGCGCTCCCGCTTTCTCCTGACAGCCCCGCCACTGCGCCTGCCGGGCGCCGTCGGATCGCCCGCGACGCCCGTGGCAACAGTCTGATTTCCGCGATGAGCGGTTCGTTTTCAGCGCACGTCGCCGAAGGCCTGCGAACGGAACGATTTACCCTGCTGGATGTCGGCTGCTCCGGTGGTATCGAGCAGCAGTGGCGGGTCTTCGAGCCTCGGCTACGGGCGCTCGGCATCGATGCCAGCGAGGCCGAGTGCCGGCGGCTGGCCACCTGCGAACTCAATCCGGATATCGAGTATCTGGCCGCCTTCGTCGGCCGACGGGCCGACAAGATGGTTGACCTATCCGCCGGCCCCGCCGCGCCACTGATCATGCAGATGCGCGATCGTCTGAGCTTCATGCGCACCCGCGAAATCCGGGAGGCGCGCCTCAAGGGTGCCACTGCCGAGGAGAAGTTCCGCAACAATGCCTGGGAAATGACGGGGCTCGCCGATCCGGCAAAGCCGGTCGTCGTTCCTGGTCTGCTGGCGGCACGTGGCTGGAACGACCTCGACTACCTCAAGATCGACATCGACGGCGTCGACTACGAGGTCCTTCGCTCATTCGACGCCCGTTTCGAGTCGCTGGGCCTGCTGGCGGTGCAGCTAGAGGTCAATTTCATTGGCTCGGGTGCGACCGACGAGCATACTTTCCACAATACCGATCGCTTCATGCGCCGCCAGGGCTTCGATCTGTTCCGGCTGGACGTACGTACCTATTCGACACGCGCCTTGCCTTCGCGATACGTCTGGCCGACGCCGGCCGAAACCCTGTCGGGACGACCGTTCCAGGGTGAGGCCTATTACGCTCGCGACATTCTGGGTCCAAAGGGCGCCGAATGGGCCAAGCAGCTCAGCGCGGAAAAGCTGGCGAAGCTTGCGGCCGTGTTCTCGGCCTGGGAGATTCCCGATGCCGCGGCCGAACTGCTTCTCGGCCTGCGCGCCAGGCTCTCGACGGTGTTCGATATCGACGCCGGCCTCGACCTGCTGGCGGCGCAGACGCAGGTCGGTGCGAGGCGACCTCTCAGCTATCGCAACTACATGGCGAAGTTCGAGGCCGACTCACCGGATTTCTATCGACCTGAGGGCGATATCCCGTTCCGTGAGCGGGTGAAGGCTGCCTGGAACGGCTACTGGAGGCCCCGCCTGCAACGTTAGGCCTTCTTCTCCCAGCCACCGCTGTCCGTCTGCTGCCAGTAGGCCATGACGTGGCCGGCCGCCTTGTAGGCTTTCCAGCGCTCGCGGGCATCGGCCACCGCCACATCGTCGCGACCATCGAACAGTTCGAAGCAGCGCTTGTAGCTGCCCATGCGCTCCGACCGCGCATGGTCGGCCACGAACAGATAGTTCGCCCCATTGGGATTCTCGTCGACGTGGGTCAACCACACCGGCTGGCGATCGGCATCGCCGTCGCGGGCCGCACCATGCGGCAGGAAGCCGTTCGGGTCGTAGGTCCAGAGATGGGTGTTGAGGGCATCGACCCGCTCGGCCGAGCCAAGCAGGACGACGGCCCGCTCGCCCGCCTGCAGGGTCTTGGCGAGCAGGCGGGGCAAGGTGTCCTCGAGCGACGATCGGGTCAGATGGTAGAAATTGACCTCGGTCGCCGCCTTCTGGGTGGTCATGGGGTCTGTCAGCGCTCGTAGTTGTCGGCGACCAGCCGGTCGAGCAGGCGCACGCCATAGGCGGTGGCGCCCTTGGGTGTAGTGTTGTCGCCCTTGGCCGACCAGGCCATTCCTGCGATGTCTAGATGCGCCCAGGCAACGCCTTCCTTCACGAAGCGCTGCAGGAACTGCGCGGCCGTGATCGAGCCGCCGTCGCGGCCGTTGCTGACGTTCTTCATGTCGGCGATGTCGGAATCGATCAGTTTGTCGTACTTCGGCCCCAGCGGCATACGCCAGAGCTTCTCGCCGATCGACGAGCCCGCTACGCGCAGACGCGTGGAGAGCTGCGTGTTGTTCGAGAAGAGGCCAGCGCGCTCGTGGCCGAGCGAGATGATGATGGCGCCCGTCAGGGTCGAGAGTTCGACCATGGCCTGCGGCTTGAACTTCTCCTGCGCGTACCACATGGCGTCGCACAGGATCAGTCGCCCTTCGGCGTCGGTGTTGATGACCTCGACGGTCTGGCCTGACATCGACTTCACCACGTCGCCGGGACGCTGGGCATTGCCGTCAGGCATGTTCTCGACCAAGGCGCAGACGGCGACCACGTTGGCCTTGGCCTTGCGGCCGGCGATCAGCCGCATGGCCCCGGTGACGGCGCCAGCGCCGCCCATGTCCCACTTCATGTCTTCCATGCCGCCAGCGGGCTTCAGCGAAATGCCACCGGTATCGAAGGTGACGCCCTTGCCGATCAGCGCGACCGGCGCCTGGTCCTTCGGGCCGTTCATCCAGCGCATGACCAGGAGCTGCGACTCGCGCTCGCTTCCCTGGCCGACGGCCAGCAGGACGTTCATGCCGAGCTTCTTCATTTCCGCCTCGCCCAGCACCTCGACCTTCACGCCGAGCTTGGTGAGCTCCCTGGCGCGGCGGGTGAACTCGACGGGGTAAAGCATATTGGCCGGCTCGCTCACGAGGTCGCGGGCAAAGAAGACGGCGTCGACGGTGGGCGCGAGCTGGGCATAGGCCTTGCGCGCTTCCGCAGGACCCGTGACGACCACGGTGAGCTGCTCGAGGGAAAGCTTCTGCTCGGGCTTGTCCTTGGTCTTGTACTTGTCGAAGCGGTAGTTGCGCAGGCGAACGCCCAGCGCCAGATGGGCCGCGATCTGGCCCGGCGACAGGCGGCTGCCCTTCACCGGATCCACGACCACGGTCACTGCCTTATGGCCTGCTTCGTTCGCCGCGACCGCGACCACGCCGCCCAGGCTTTCCGCGGCGCGGGCATCGAATTCACGTCCCTTGCCCACGCCCAGCAGCATCAGGCGGGCAATATCGCCGGAATGCCCCAGGATGGTCAGGGTCTGGTTCTTGGCACCGGTGAAGCGGCCGGCTTCGAGGGCCCGCGTGAGGGCGCCACCGGCCTTCGCATCGGCCGCCTGCGCTGTCGCCAGGAGCTGCTTGTCGGCGGCCACGAACATCGCAACGTTGCCTGAAAAAGCCTTCGGAAAGGCCGAAAATTCGACTTTCATTCGATTCCCTCGCTATTTGGCGGCGATTCTTCGCCCCTGCGGCGCTACGGCGCAAGCAGCGAATTGCGCCCAGCAGACGGCAAATTCGGGGTGGCGTCCCGTCGCCGCCGACAGTATCAGTACCGGCCCTCAAAACGGGAATGGAAATGACCTCAGCCACTTTGCCTCGCGTCTCGGTCGTCGGTCTCGGCAAGCTCGGAGCCCCCCTCGCGGCGGTACTCGCCAGCCGCGGCTTCAGCGTCATCGGTCTCGACGTGAACAAGACGTTCGTCGACGCCATGAATGCCGGCAGGATGCCGATCGTCGAGCCTCAGCTCAACGAGCTGATCGCCGCCAACAAGGAACGGCTCTCGGCCACCATGGACGCCAACGAGGCGATCCAGAAGAGCGACGCCAGCTTCGTGATCGTGCCGACCCCTTCCGACAGCACCGGCTTCTTTTCGAACCGCTTCGTGCTCCAGGCCATGGAGACACTGGGCAAGGCGCTAAAGGCCAAGAAGGGCTACCATATGGTGGTCATCACCAGCACAGTGATGCCTGGCACGACCGACACCGAGATCAAGGCGGCGCTGGAGAAGGCCTCGGGCCGCAAGGTCGGGCCCGACCTCGGCCTCTGCTATAATCCGGAATTCATCGCACTGGGTAGTGTCGTGCGCGACATGCTGTTCCCCGACTCGATCCTGATCGGCGAGAACGATTCCAAGGCCGGCGACATGCTCCAAACCATCTATCTGCAGATGTGCGAGAAGAAGCCGCCGGTGCAGCGCATGAACTTCGTCAACGCCGAACTCACCAAGATCTCGGTCAATACCTACGTCACCACCAAGATCTCCTACGCCAACATGCTGGCCGACATCTGCGACCGCATTCCCGGCGCCGACGTCGATGCCGTGACCAAGGCGCTGGGCGCCGATACCCGCATCGGAGCGAAGTATCTGAAGGGTGCG
>JAUXST010000090.1 GCA_030679805.1 Reyranella sp.
AACGGAATCTTCCTTGGGCTGGGCGTTACAATTGATAGCCTCAGGAAAAGGAGCCTGACCATGAGTGAAGTGCAGCCGACCGCGCCGGAAGCGCGGCCGAATACCGCCAATACCGGCGCCGCCAACAACGACGTTGCCGTCCAAGTGCGCGAGATCACCGCGGGGGTCCTCGGCATCGACCCGGGCAGGGTCGTCGAAAGCGCCGACTTCGTCGCCGCTCTCGGCGCCAGCAGCCTCGATCTCGTGGAACTGATCATGGCGGTCGAGGATGCCTTCGGCATCGAAATCTCCGACAGCGCCGCCGAGCGGATCACGACGGTGGGCGATCTCGTGGCGTTCATCCGCAGCAACGCGCCGGCTGGCCGGGTAGCGGCGGAAGCCTAGGCACGCGAGCGACGGCGAGTCCGAGTGGGCGTGTAAATCTCGTCGTGCTTGCCACCGCGAGCGAAAGGGCGCACACGAAATACAGCCTGGCTATGCACCGCCGGGCGCGGTGTCCCGATGTCCCATACCATCAAGCTCAACGAGGAACTGGGCGTGCTCGTCCTTCGCGCCAAGCGAAGCATGGACGTCGTCGAAATCAAGACGGCGTTCGATGAGATGGTTCATCTCCCCGGCTTTCGCGAGGGCCTGAGCCTCATCGTCGATTTCAGGGGAAGCGAGACGCCCGTCAGTGGCCCCGAGGTGCGACAGCTCGCCGAATACGCCCAACGCGCCGATGCCAAGTGGGGCACGACCAAATGGGCGTTCCTCGCGTCGGCCGACACGGCCTACGGCCTCAGCCGCATCTTCATGGCACTCACGAGCGAGCATCAGGTGGAGACCCACGTTTTTCGCACGCTGGCCGACGCCAACGGCTGGTTGGGCCTCGGCGTGAACGTGGATGAAATCCTGGTCCGAACCCCCGACTGATCGGCCGCCAAGGAGGGTGGGCGGCAACCGTGCCGCGAATTGTCCCCCGGCAGTTTCCCGCCAGGTCTTGAAAGCAAAATCCGACGCGGTCTAGGATTTGATGGGGGAGCTTCAGAGGAGGTTGCCATGATCAATGGCCTGCTTGCCGCCCTCAGTCCCAGTGAAGAATCGACGTTGCGAGTCATCGCCCAGGGCAGGGTGCATCCGAAGAGCTTGCGCGACAACGACATGAGCCGATTGAAGCGGCTCGGCCTGATAGAGGAATGCCGGACCGGCCTTGCTCTTTCTGCAACCGGTCAACGGCGCCTTGGTGCCGTGCCGCTCGCCCCTACCATCGACCTGGGGGCGGCGCGGTAGGGCTCTCACCGCCGCCAATCACACCACGGCAGCGCCCACGATCCGCGGGCGTTGCACGCACGTGTCTAGACGCGCATCCATTCCTGACGCAGGGCGTCGTCGGTCACGTATTCCTCGCGGCGCGACCCGTCCGTTGCGCGCAGAACCCACACCGGCTCGCCGCCCGGCTCGTTGCGGCGGGCCACGACCTCATAGACCGCACGCAAGGCATCGACGCGCTTGATGTAGCGCCAACCAACCGTCATCGCGATTTCCTCCTCCCGGCGAGCCGCCGCTCACACCACCGCGTCGCCCGCGATCTGAGTGCGCTGCAGGCGGCGATGGAACGGGCCGGCATCGTGCACGGCGAGGTGCTTGGTGCAGCGGTTGTCCCAGAAGGCGATCGAGCCCGCGGCCCAGCGGAAGCGGCAGGTGAATTCGGGGCGGTGGCCGTGCTCCATCAGGAAGTCGAGCAGCGGCTTGCTTTCGGTGTCGGTCATGCCGTCGAAGCGGCAGGAATAGGAGTGGTTCACGAACAGGCACTTGGCTCCGGTTTCGGGATGGGTGCGCACCACCGGATGGCTGCTCTCGGTCGGCCGCCAGTTGGCGTCCTCGCGAATCTTGCTGGAGCGGCGGGCATTGAGCTTGTTGTGCGGGCCCGCCACCTTGATGTCGCTGTGCACCGCCTTGAGGTTGGTCAGCATCGCCTTCATGCCGTCCGACAGCGACTCGTACGCGAGGTACTGGTTGGCGAACAGCGTGTCACCGCCGAACGGCGGCACTTCGAGCGCATAGAGGATGGCGCCCATCGGCGGCTCGGGCATCATGGTGGTGTCGGAGTGCCATTCCTCGCCGATGATGCGCTCGTCGCCCGGCTGGCGCACCACGCGCACGATTTCGGGGTCGGCCTGGCCCAGATCGAAATTGGGATGGATGAAGAGCTCACCGAAGCGGCGCGTAAAAGCCTTGTGGCTGGCATCGTCGAGCCGCTGGTCGCGGAAGAAGATGACGAGATGCTCGAGCAGCGCGCGGCGGATCTCGGCGACCGTGGCGTCGTCGAGCCCGGCCGCGATATCGACGCCGCCGATCTCCGCGCCCAGCGCGCCCGCGATCGGCGAAACGGTGATGCGTTCGTAGGCTGTCATGGCGGAGAGAGTAGGACCAACTCGCGCCTTCGTCCAAGGGCTGTATGCCAGAGTCATGTATCTCGGCCGGTCATGTCGGATGGTTCCAATGCCAGGACAACACCACGCCGTATCACCGCCCGCGGTCGCCTTCCAGTTCGCGCGGGCGGATCGCGAGGAAGATCGCGAGCGCCAGCGCCATGAGGACGGCGACGACGGCGAAGGCGAGGCCCCAGGCCATCGGCGACATGCCGCCAGCGAGGTCGAGCGTCCAGCCGACGACCAGCGGGCCCACGAAGCCGCCGGCGTAGCCCAGCATCGAATGGACGGCGAGGGTGGCGCCGCGGCGCGCGGGCTCGGCGTTGCCGGCGGCGCCGGCCGTGACCGAGGACGAGTCGAGCCACACCACCATGCCGTAGACGATGAGAAGAACCACGGCGAGCCAGTAGTTCGTCGAGCCGAGGAAGCCCACGGTCGCGGCAAACAGGATCGAGAGGATCATGGCGGTGGCCACGAGGCGGCGCCGGCCGAAGCGGATCGAGGCTTCGTTGCCCGCGATGCTGGTCAAGGTGCCGAGCAGCGCCAGCACGGTGACGACGAGAGCGGGCGACAACGTCTCGCCGGCGAGGCCGGTGGAACTCGCCACGAAGGCGAGGAAGGCCACTCCCCAGCCGCGCAGCGCGCTCATCTCGAGCGTGTGCACGCAGTAGACGATCGAATAGGCGAAGGCGGACGTGTTGCGCACGACGGGGCGGAAGTCGAACAGCGCAGGCTGTTTTCCGTTCGGCCCTTTTGTCGTCCCTTGGGCGCGCGGCGGCGGTGCGGCGCGCCACGGCACGACGAAGGCCACCATCAGCCAGGCGATGAAGGCCGTGCCCGCGGAGATCGTGAAGGCCGAGCGCCAGCCGAAATGCTCCGCCAGCACGTCGCCCAGCAGGAACGAGACCGCGCCCGAGATGCCGATGCTGGCGGCGTGCCCGGTGACGGCGCGCGACATCATCTTGGCATCGACCTGGTCGGCCAGCAGTTTCAGGCCGGTCATGTAGGTGCCGGCCCAGCCCATGCCGGCCAGCGCGCGCGTGGCGAAGGCCGACCAGAAGCCGTCGGCATAGAGGCCGAACAGGAGATGGCCCGCCACGGTGCAGGCGACGCCGAACAAATAGACGCGCTTGGCGTCGACCCGGTCGGTCAGCGTGACCAGCACCGGCACCGAGACCATGTAGGTGCCGAAGAAGATGGCGGTGATCCAGCCCGCCTCGCTGTTGGTGAGTTGCCAGAGCTGCATCATCTGCGGCAGGAGCGCGGGCCAGAAGCCGGCGCCCAGCTGGACGAAGATCTGCGCCGTGCAGACGACAGCCACGAGCTTCGCGCCCGAATGCGCCCCGCTTGTCCCCGTCACGTCCCTCGAGCCCTGAACCGCATGCCGACGAGGCCGAGTGTGGCAGCTACGACGGCGATTCCGAGAAAAATCGAGTAGGCCGTCGCCGGGGACCACAGGAATGCCAGCGGTCCCGCCGCCGCGCCGGAAACGCCGATAACAAACAGGGTGCCGCGGATGGTGCCCAGGTGTTTCAGGCCGAAGGACTCCGCGAGGCCTGCCGAATAGACGATCTGCAAGGTGCCGATCATGGCGCCCAGCGTCACCGCGTAGGCGAGGCCGCCCACGAGCGCCGGACTGGTCCACAGGCAGGTGACGGAAAAGGCGAGGAAGCAGAGGCCCAAGAGGCCGACCGGCCGCGCGCCGAAGCGGTCGATGAGCGCGCCGCTGGCGAGCGTGGCGATCGCCTGCGTCGTCGTCATCGCGCCCAGCAGGCCGATGGCGCTGTCGCGCGCCAGACCGGCCTCCGCCA
>JAUXST010000097.1 GCA_030679805.1 Reyranella sp.
GCCTACGGGCCCGCCTTCGGCATCGACGGCAGCACGGTGATCGTCGAAAAGGCCGACGGCACGCGGGTGCGTGAGCATCTCGACGTCGGCGAGAATCCGCCGAACGGGGCGATCGTCTACTACTGGCTGGCCGAGGATGCCAAAGAGGCCGTGACGCTGACGTTCCGCGATTCGGCCGGCCGCAAGATCGTCTCGTACGCCAGCGACGCCAAGGATGCTGCTCCCGTCCGGCGCCCCGGCACGAAGGCTGGCCTGAACCGCTTCGTCTGGGACATGAAATATCCCGGCCCGACCAAGCTCGACTACGGCCTGGCGCCGCCGCGGCCCAAGCCGCTGGCGCCCGATCCCGAGAACCCGCCGGGACCGACCGTCGTGCCCGGTAGCTACGGGGTGGACCTCGGCGTGGGCGGCAAGGTCCAGTCGGCGACCTTCGCCGTCGAGAAGGACCCGCGATTGGCCACGACCACGGCCGACTACGCCGCGCAGTTCGCCCTGCACAAGGAACTGGTGGCGTCGCTGTCGAAACTGAAGCAGGCACTCAACCGGCTGCGCAGGATGAAACGGCAGCTGGGCGACGTCGCCGAGCGCGCGGCCAAGTCGGAGCGCGCCTTGCGCAACCGTGCGGTCGCGATCGGCCAGAAGCTCTCGGCCATCGAGCGCATCATGGTCGATCCCGAGCGCAAGTCGGTGCGCGACGTGCTGCGCAACCCGGCCGGCCTCAACGACACGTTGTTCGACATGATCGCCATGACGACGACCGCCGACGCGGCCCCGACCAGCCAGACGAAGGCCGTGTCGCGCGAGGTCATGGACAAGGTCGACAGCGAAATCGCCAAGTTCGAGGCGTTGGTGAAGGGCGAGATCGCCGACCTCAACACCAAACTTGCCAAGGCCCGCGTCGATCAGGTGGCGATGGCTTAGCGCATCGTGGAGATGACGGGCGGGTCTTCTCGTCCCGTCAGATCTTGATGTCGGCCTTCTTGATGATTTCGCCGAAGGATTGGTTTTCGCGGGCAATGGTCTCGCGGAAGGCGGCGGGCTCGAGGTAGCTCGGGTAGTTGCCGCTGGAGATCAGCTTGTCGTTCACGTCAGGCGCCTTCGCCGCCTCGCCGAGTGCCTTGCTGAATTTCTCGACGATGGCCTGCGGGGTGCCCTTGGGCGCCAGGATGCCGTACCAGGCATCGCCGCCGATCTTGCCGTAGCCCTGCTCACGCAGGGTCGGGATGTTCGGCACGCCCGGCCAGCGCTTCTCGCCCAGGATGGCGAAGCATTTCAGCCGGCCGGCGGCGATGTGCGGCAGCGTGGTCGGGTCGAACTGCACCTGGATCTGGCCCGACAGCAGGTCGTTGGTGGCCGGCGCACTGCCCTTGTAGGGCACATGAACCATCTTCACGCCGGCCTCGATGTTGAACATCTCGCCATAGAGCTGGGTGATGGTGGCGAGCCCCGCCGAGCCGAAGTTGATCTTGCCGGGGTTGGCACGCGCGTAGGCGATGAACTCCTGGAGATTGTTGGCCGGAACCTGCGGGTTGATTCCCATGCCGATCCATGAGGTACAGGTCCGGGCCACCGGCATGAAGTCCGTCGCCGGGTCGTAGGGCAGCTGCTGGAGATGCTGGGTGATGCAGACCATCGCCGTCGTGGTCGTGAGGAACGTGTAGCCGTCCGGAGCTGCGTTCTTGACGTTCTCCGCGCCGATCGCGCCGCTGGCGCCGGCCTTGTTGTCGAAGAGGACGCTCTGGCCCAGCAGTGAAGCGGCCCGCTCGACCACGATGCGCGTGGTGACGTCGGAGGGACCACCGGGCGGATAGGGAATGACGACGCGGATCTGGCGCGCCGGCCAGTCGTTCTGGGCCGAGACGATCGCCGGCGCCGAAACCGCGCCGGCCGCCGAGGCGGCGATGAAATGACGTCGGCCGATCCTCGCAGGATCACCCTTGTGCTGGCTCATGACTGTTTCCTCCCGGGCCGTTTTGCCGGGAGCCTACACGAGCCCGCTGCGCGGCGCAGCGTCGACCGCGACGTCAGACCTCCAGGTTGGCCTTGATCCGTCCCTGCCGGACGGCCTTCACGAAAGCCCGATGATCCTTCTGCGTCTGGTCGGCGTATTCCGCAGCGAAATCGGAGATCGCGTCGTCGAACACCTCGCTCACGCCCATGTAGCCGGAGATCGAGGCGGCATCCCCCGAACGAGCATGGGCGCGGGCCAATGCCCAGCCGCAGGAACGTCCATAGGCCCTGAGGTCGCCCGCATCGAAGCTCTCGATGATGGGACTGATCTTCATGTCGCGCAGCTGTCGCAGGTACATGTCGTTGCCCATCGGCCCCCGAGCCCAGCCGAGGAAAAGATCGCTCGCCGACTGCATCAGGCGCTGGCCGACCACGACGCGCTCGCCGTGATTCTTGTGCCGGCTCTTGCCCGCGTAGGGTTCGAGCACCGAGGCGTTGGCCTCCTTGACCTGCAGGAAGAGCGGATCGTCGTCGGACGCCATGAACAGCGCGATGCCGCACCGGGTGCCGACGCTGCCGATGCCCACGACCTTGATGGCAAGATCGCAGAAGTGATAGCGATCGAACAGCGTGCGCAGGTGCTCGGCGAGCGATTCTCGGTAGTGCCCGATCGTTTCCTTGTAACCGGACTCGAGACCGGGAGCCTGCTCGACCGTCGGATGGAAAATCAGCGGCGGGTCGTCCTTGATGCGCGGGGCCGTCCCCCGATGTTCGGCCAGCTTCGGGAACATATACTCCGGGACGTTCTTTTCCTCGACCTCTTCCAGACGCTTGCGGATCATCTCCCGCCTTTCATCGGAATCGACCGCCTTGATGAAGCGGTCGAGGTCGATCGCGTCGTACCAGACATCGAGGGCTCGCTGCGAGGCATAGTCAGCCATGCGTTCGCGATAGGAGCGCACGGTCGCACGCGCCGCCCGGGTCGCATCGCTCTCGGGTAAACGGATCTGGCGACCGGCAACGACCACGCTCGCGGCCAACCGCTTGAGGTCCCATTCCCAGGGACCCGGCAGGGTTTCGTCGAAATCATTGATGTCGAAGATGATCCGACGCTCGGGCGTGGCGAACCCACCGAAATTGGACAGATGGGCATCGCCGCAAAGCTGCGTGCGGATGCCGGAGGCCGGCGTGGAGGCAAGGTCGGCCGCCATCACCGCCGCGGAGCCGCGGTAGAAGGTGAAGGGCGATTGCATCATCCGCCCGAAGCGGATGGGAATAAGGTCCTCCATGCGGCCCCGGTTCGACTCATTCAGCAGATCGACGATGTCCTGGCGATCCTTGGGCGCCTTCCATTGTCCGTGCGCCTCGCGCGGAACCTCCTCCCGCAGCGCCTTGGCGCGGCTGCGCCGCTCGTCGGACGGGACGTACTGCGGTTCGGGGTGCTCGTAGTGGATGGCTTTCTTCACGGGAGCTGTCCTCGCCTTTGCAAACCGGTATGAACAATACCTAGTCCTCCAGTTGGGCCAATCGCTTGATCCTGATCAAGGAGCGGAGCCCGCATGGGCCTAGTTAGGAATTGGTCATGATCGTCGATCCGAACGACTACTCCCTCGCGATAATCTTCGTGGTCAGCTTGGCCGTGATTCTGGGCTCCAGCGAGCTGGGCCGCTGGCTCGGCATGCGTGCCGAGATGAAGGGAGCCGACAGCGTATCGACCCTGGAAGGCGCCATCCTGGGTCTCCTGGCGCTGATGATCGGCTTCACCTTCGCCATGGCCTTGTCACGTTTCGAGGCCCGCCGCGATGCCGTCGTCGCCGAAGCAAACGCCATCGGCACCACCGCCTTGCGCGCCCGCCTGCTCCCGGCGCCCTACAACGGGCAGGCCCTCAAGCTGTTGCGCGAGTATGTGCAGCTTCGCGTCGACGTCACCAGGCGTCCCCCGACGCCACAGGAACTGGACGCCGTGATCTCCCGCTCGAACGTGATCCAGGAGGCGCTCTGGCAGCAGGTCAAGTCGGTGGCGGCGAAGGACAACGCCATGGTGCCGACGGGCGTGTTCATCCAGTCGCTGAACGAGATGATCGATAATCAGGAAAAGCGCCTGGCCGCCCTGCACAACCGGCTGCCCCTGATCATCCTGATCGCGCTCTATGGCGTTTCGGTCGTCGCCGTGGGCTTCGCAGGTTACGCGAGTGGACTGCAGGCACGGTACTCGCGGCTGCCCGTCTACATCACCGGCATCCTCGTCGCCGCGATGGTGCTTCTCATCCAGGACCTCGATCGACCGGGGGCGGGCTTCATAAGGGTCAGCCAGCAGCCCATGATGAATACCGCCGCCAGCCTCGCCGCCTACGCCGACTAGCCTGGCCGGCGGAGTGGAAACGTCATGACCGAGACCATATCGCTCACCGCCAAGCGCCTGCGAACTCCCCGGGCAGCGGCGGTCGCCGGGATTCTCTTTGCCGCTCTTCTGATCGCCGTGCTGGCGCTCTTCCTGTCGTCGGTGCCCAAGGACCCGCTCGAGCAGGGCGCGTGGCTTTCGGTCAGCGTCGGCAAGGTCGTCCTCGCCATCAACCTGATCCCCTTCGCCGGGGTCGCGTTCCTGTGGTTCATCGGCGTGGTGCGCGACCGGCTTGGAGAGGCCGAAGACCGGCTATTCGCAACGGTGTTCCTGGGCAGCGGGCTCTTGTTCCTCGCCATGCTGTTCGTGGCCGCCGCCATCTTTGGCGCGATCGTCGTCGTCTACGCCGCCCGGCCCGACAGCCTCGCCAATTCGGCCACCTTCGCGCTCGCTCGTGCCTTCGCCTATGTCATCGTCAACGTCTATGCCATCAAGATGGCCGGAGTGTTCATGATGGTCACCTCGACGCTTGGCCTCAGGACCGGCTTCGTGGCGCGCTGGATCGCCCTCCTGGGACTGGTCCTGGCGCTCGGCCTGCTGTTCGGCAGCCAGCTGTTCGACTGGAGCT
>JAUXST010000105.1 GCA_030679805.1 Reyranella sp.
CCCTACGATCCCGACAAAGACTTCACCCTCGTCGCCTGGTTCAACACCGGCCACCTACCGACGGCGGTCAACAAAGACGTGCCGGCGAATACCATCCCGGAATTCGCTGCCTGGGCGAAGGAGCGCAAGGTGTCGGCCGCGACCTACGGCGCCGGCTCCTATGCCCACGTCGTGGCGGCGACACTCAACAAGCACTACGGGCTCCAGATGGAGCCGGTCCACTATCGTGGCGAGTCGCTGATGTGGCAGGACATGGCGTCCGGCGCCGTCCAGATCGCCAGCGGCAGCTATGCGACCATGCTGCCGTTCGTGCAGTCCGGTGCCGTCAAGGTGATCGCCGTGCCGACCATGGAGCGCATGAAGAAGCTGCCGAACGTGGCCACCTACTACGAGCAGGGCCTGACCGAGAAGGCGTTCCAGGTGCGCGGCTGGGTCGGCTGCGCGGCACCCGTCGGCACGCCTGATGCGATCGTGCAGAAGCTCTCCGACCTGATGGTCGAGGGTGGCAAGACCGAGCGCATCCAGGCGATCATCAACACTTTCGGCATCGACGAGGCCGCGCGCGACCGCGTCTACTTCAAGAAGGTCATCGACGACGAAGGGCCGGTCTGGCTCGAGGTGATCAAGAGCCTGAACATCGAGCCGCAATAGCGATTGCCACGACTTCGCCCTGAAGCTGCCTTTACGGCTGCCGCAATCGCAGCCATGCTGCAGGTTGGCGCGACAAAGACGGCATAGACCGTCGCAGTAAACCCGTCGCGCCGCAGGGAGGAAAGAATGGTCGTTCGCTCGTCGCGGCGTGAAATGCTGCGTTTTGGTTCCATTGCCGCCGCCGCGGCGGTCTTGCCGGCTCCCGCGATCGCCCAGGCACCCTGGCCGAGCAAGCCCATCCGCATCATCGTCGGCTATCCGGCCGGCGGCCTCACCGACACCTTCGCCCGCGCCTACGGCGACTTCATTTCGCAGAAGACCGGCCAGCCGGTCTCGGTCGAGAACAAGGCGGGGGCCAGCGGCGCCATCGCCGCCGAGCAGGTGAAGAACGCGGCGCCCGACGGCTACACGCTGATGTGGACGATCTCGACCACGATGATCATGAACAAGGTGCTGTTCAAGAAGCTGCCCTACGACCCGGACAAGGACTTCGCCCTGATCTCGTGGATGGATGCGGGCCACCTGCCGTTCATCGTCAACAAGAACGTGCCGGCGAAGAACCTCGCGGAGTTCGCGGCCTACGCCCGCAACAACAAGGTCAGCGTCGGCACCTACGGTGCCGGATCGTACAGCCACGTCGCCGTCGAGGCGCTGAACCGCCATTACGGACTGAAGATGGAAGCCGTTCATTATCGCGGCGAGGCGCCGATGTGGACCGACGTGATGTCGGGCGCCATCCAGGCCGGCAGCGGCAGCTTCGCCGCCGCGTCCAGCGTGCTGCAGAGCGGCAACGGCCGCGCGATTGCCGTGCCGACCAAGGAGCGAATGAAGAAGCTGCCGGACGTCGGCACCTTCTACGAGCAGGGCGTCACCGACATCGCCTTCCAGGTCCAGGGCTTCATCTGCCTGGTCGGCCCGGTCGGCATGCCCAAGGAGATCGTGAAGAAGCTCTCCGACATGATGGTCGAGGCCGGCAAGAGCGAGCGCATCCAGAAGATCCTCGACACGTTCGGCATCGACCGCGCGGCCCAGGACCAGGCCTTCTTCGAGAAGTTCATGGCCGAGCAGGGCCCGATCTGGATCGACCTGGTGAAGGGGTTGAACCTCGAGCCACAATAATTCCGGGATTGCGCCACATATTAATCTAAAAGAAGATCCATAAGATCCTACTACCTAAGGTAGTAGGATCTTATGGAGAACGCGCATGGCCCTGGACGTCTACGTCGGACCGCTCACGCTGTACTACGCAGGACAGTGGGAAAACATGGGGCAGGCGGAAGCGCGAGAGCGGGGCATCCAGTATCACATCATTCGCACCCGCCGCGAGGACGACGCCGTAACTGATCCTGCGAAGATCCGTCCGGCGCTGGTCAATTGGCAGAAATTATTGAGCGATGCCCTGGGATCGAACATCGCCGAACCGCTGGATTGGGACGAGGCATCCGAAGACTACATGACCGGCCGCCCGGACTGGGAGAGTTATGGGGCGCTGATCCTGTGGGCCGCCTATGCGGAACATCGCGACCTGGCGCCGCCGCCGAGATACGTCGAGTTTCGCGAAGATCCGGCCTACAAGCGCTCGACGGCGGAAGACGCAACGAACTATTTCCCACATGTCATTCGCGACATCGAATTCTGGCTTCCGAGCGCGTTCGATTTTACGTTCAAGGCGAATGCACCGAATGACGACATCGCCACCTTCGGCTCGTCATTCACCCTCCTGGCCAATCTCCGCGCCCTGAACGACACGACGTGGCAGGCGGACCGCGCCACGATTGAAAAGTGGGGCGAGCATAGGCCCGCTTCGGACGGCTCTCTCGAGGACACCGCCAAGTATGGCTTTTCCGACATGTTCCTTTTGGCGGAGTACGCGTGCCAACGCCGGCTGCCGATGAAGCTCGACTATTAGCCGACGATCCTTGGCCGATGGATAATTGCCGTTGCGTCTTGTCACGGGATTATCGTATACATAGGACAACTGATAGTAGTAGACACAGCGGTGTCGAGTGTTGGCAAGGGAACCAGACGTACATGGCCCTCGACATCCATGTCGGGTCGCTCACGCGATATTACGGTAGTGCAGGCAACCGGGTCGCGGCCGTCGCGGAAAGCCCCGACCATCTGCATCCTGCTGTCCTCGCCTGGCGCAGCGCCCTGAGTGAAAGGTTAGGCGACAATATCGCCGCGCCGCTCGATTGGGACGAAACGCCCGGCGCGCCTCACTTCAAGGGGCGGTTGGATTGGGGTGGTCTCGCCGCGCTGGTGCTGTGGGCGGCCTATGCAGAACATCCCGGGCTCCGCCGCGCCAGCCTCCTGCCCGATGAATGGGAAAGAGATCCCGCGCTGGCGCGTAGCAAGGCCGAGGGCTTCCGGTCGCGCTATTCCCATATCGTGCGCAACGTCGAACTGTGGTTGCCCAGCGCCTTTCTATTCACGTTCGAGAGCGAGGACGTGGGCGGACACCGGGTCGTTGTCGGCTCGGTACCCACGCTCCTGCGCCAGCTCATCGATCTCAACGACGCGACCTGGAAGGCCGACGCCGCCGCGGTGAAGGAATGGGGCCGCCGGTCGCCGCCCGACGATGCGCCGCTGGAACTGCGCGCGCGCTATGGCTTCGCCGCGATGGTCGGAGCCGCGCGGCAGGCGGCCAGATACCGCCTGCCGATGAAGCTCGACTGCTGACGCGAAACCGCCCGCAACGCGGGTGGCGTTGCGGGCGATCGGTTCCGCCGCCCAGAGGCGGGGATCAGGGGGGATCAGGCCGTGGGAGGCGCGGCCGGCGGCTCGCTGGTCCGGGGCGCTTCGGGACGATTGCGGCGCTCGGCCATGAAGTCGTCGAACTCGGCGCGGTCCTTGGCGGCGCGCAGCCGGTCGAGGAAGTCGCGGAACTCGCGCTGCTCCTCGTCGAGCTTGCGCAGCGTCTCCTCGCGATACTCGTCGAAAGCGACGTTGCCCGAGCCGCCATGACCGCCCCAGCGGTGGCGTCGGCGCCAGGCACGGAATTCCTCGCGCGCTTCGCGGCCTTCGGAGCGGCCGTCGGGCGTGTTCCAGGCGCCCCAGCGGGCGTGGCGAGAGCAAAACATGCGTCCACTCCATTTCAGGTAGATGAGAAGGGCGAGGCCAACCGGCCAGAATACGATGAAGCCCAAGACCACCAGGGCGATCCAGGCGGGCCGGGGGATGTCATCCAGTCGTTCCATCAGGCCCGTCATTGCGGCCTCCCGTGTAAGCGTTAACGATGTAAATGTTAACGACATTTACATTGGGCATTCGAACCCGGGGAGTCAAGGGGGCCCTTGGACCTTCTGTGAAAAGCCCAGCCCCTGGAGATAGATGAGCATCGCCGATTCCAGCAGTTCCTCGGCCGTCATGGGCAGCGTCCGACGGCCGGCGTCGCCACGCCCGAACAGGGAGGCGATGCCGTGGGCCATCGACCAGATGTGCAGGCTCATCATCAGGGCGGGCGGCCGTTTGCCGGCGGGCAGCAGCGCCACCACGCCGTCGGCCGCGGTGCGCAGCATGCCGAAGGCACGCTCGGAGGCCGCCCGCAGGTCGGGGCTGAGATCGGGCGGCAGGCCCGATTCGAACATAGCGGCATAGTAGGCGGGCTCGGCGCGGGCAAAGGCGAGGTAGGCCTTGCCGACGTTGTTGAAGGCGGTTCTCGAATCGGGCTTGCCGCCGTTCCAGCCGGTGGCGAGCATGGCCTCGAAGCGCTGGAAGCCCTCGCGCGCCACGTCGGCAAGCAGCGCCTCGCGGTCGCGGAAGTGGCGGTAGGGCGCGGCCGGGCTCACGCCCGCCGAACGCGCGGCGTCGGCGAAGGTGAAGCCGCCGGGGCCCTTCTCCTTGATCAGCTCGCGCGCGGCCTGGATCAGCGCCTCGCGCAGATTGCCGTGGTGGTAGGCGCCCTCGGCCCGACGTTTCCAGCTCATGTTAAGGGAGTTTACATCAAAGGCCGGACGCGCAACAGGCGCGGGATATGCGCAGAAGCCGCGTGAACAAGCCGTGCATCCTTCCTACGCTGGCCGTGCCTAGTTGGCGAAAGCGGGGGACCCCAAATGCATCATGGAGATGTGTCGCCGGACATCGCTGCCGGCCTGCTCGCGCTCAAAAAGCGCATCGAAGCGGCCAAGATTCCGCCCTCGCAACTCGATCAGACGATCAACGTCGCGATCTGGAACATCCGCGAATTCGGCAAGAAGCGTCGCACGAAAGCGGCCCAGCACTATATCGCCGAGATTCTCGGCCAGTTCGACCTGATCTCCCTGGTCGAGCTGCGCAGCGACCTCGCCGACCTCGGCTGCGTCATCGACTTCCTCGGGCCGACCTGGGACGTGGTCTATTCGGACTGGATCGAGGATGCCGGCGGCAACAACGAGCGGGCGGCGTTCCTGTTCGACCGCCGCGCCGTCACCTTCAACGGCCTCGCCGCCGAGATCGATGCGCCGCGCGACAAGAAGGACACCGAGTTTCTGGCGTCCCACTCGTTCTGGCG
>JAUXST010000119.1 GCA_030679805.1 Reyranella sp.
CACGCTTTCCACCACCTCGATGGCAAACCGCATGCGGTTAAGCTCGCTTCCGCCATACTCGTCGTTGCGCACGTTGGAGAAGGGCGAGAGGAACTGATGGATCAGGTAGCCGTGCGCCATATGGAGATCGAGCACCTCAAAGCCCGCCTCATGGGCGCGCCGCGCGCCCTGCCCCCAGCGCTCCACGACTTCCGGGATCTCGGCGCGCGTGAGCGCGCGTGGCGTCGGATCTGATTCGGGCGCGTTGATGCCGCTCGACGAGACCAGCTCCCAGCCCTCCCAATCCCAGATATCCGGTGACTGCTTCAGTGGCGCGCCGCCTTCCCACGGCCGGAAGCGCCGCGCCTTGCGGCCGGAGTGGCCGAGCTGGATGCCCGGCACCGAATTGTGCAGGCGGATGAAGTCGACGCAGCGTTTCAGGCCGGGAATGTGCGCGTCCTCCCAGATCCCGAGATCGCCCACCGTGCCGCAGCCGCGGCGCTCGACCTTGGTGGATTCCATGATCACGAGTCCGGCGCCGCCGGCGGCGTAGCGGCCGGCGTTCATCAGGTGCCAGTCGGTGGCAAAACCCTCGATCGCCGAATACTGGTGCATCGGCGCCACGACGACGCGGTTCTTGAGCGTCACGTCGCGAATCGAAATCGGGTCGAACAGCTTCGGCTGAGCCATGTATAGTCCCCCCATGAGCGCCCCGGACCCGACCAAGGTCGATCACGACCGCTACGACGACATTTACCTGCGCAAGATTCTGCGCGACACCAAGACCATCGCCATGGTCGGCGCCTCCGCCAACTGGAATCGACCCAGCTATTTCGCCATGAAATACCTGCTCGACCGCGGCTACAAGGTCATCCCGGTCAACCCGGTGGCCGTCGGCCAGGAAATCATGGGCCAGAAGGTCTACGGCTCGCTCGACGAACTGCCGGTGAAGGCCGACATGGTCGACATCTTCCGCAACTCGGAGGCCGCCGGCCCGATCACCGACGAGGCGATCAAGCATGGCGCCAAGGTGGTGTGGATGCAGCTCGGCGTCGTCAACCCGGCCGCCGCCCAGCGGGCCGAGGCCGCTGGCCTCAAGGTCGTGATGAACCGCTGCCCCAAGATCGAGCATTCCAGGCTCGCCGGCACGATCGAGTGGCATGGCATTGCGAGCGGCGTCATCTCCTCCAAGAAGCGTGCTCTCTAGGATCCTGCCATGCCAGATTTTTCCACCCTTGCCTTGTTTGCTGCAGCTTGCCTTGTTCTGTGCGCCACGCCCGGCCCGGACATGCTGCTCATCGCCTCGCGCAGCATCAGCCAGGGAAGGGCCTCGGGGTTTGCGACCCTGGCCGGCATCCAGGTCGGCACCTATTGCCATGCCCTCGCCGCGGCGCTCGGCCTGTCGCAGCTCTTCCTCGTCGTTCCGATCGCCTACGATGTCGTCCGTTACGCCGGCGCTGCCTACCTTCTCTACCTCGCCTGGCAGGCGTTTCGTTCGACGGGCACGACGCTTGAGCCCACCGCCGGGCTGCGCCGCTACCCGATCGCGGTGGTGTTCCGGCAAGGTCTGCTGACCAATCTGCTCAATCCGAAGATGGCGCTCTTCGTCCTGGCGCTGTTCCCGCAGTTCGTCGATCCGGGCGCAGGCTCGGTCGTCGTGCAGATGCTGCTGTTTGCAACCATCCTCAACCTGATCGGGATCGTGGTGAATGGCGCCGTCATCCTGACGGCAAGCGGCCTTGGCCGCGCGTTCTCCCGCCGGACGCGCTTCCGCCGCCTGCCCCAAATCCTGCTCGGTACGGTGTTCGCGGGCCTCGCCGCCAAACTCGCGTTCGACGAGCGGCGCTAATGCGCGAGTATGCGGTCTTCACGGAGTTTTCACCTGATTCCAAGCTGATGACGCCGGATTGGAACAGGCGCGCCTTCACGGACACCGATGTACGGAAAGGCGGCGCGATCCAGTACGATTTCGCGACAGAGATCGTGACGCTGGCACCCGGCTCGTATCACATCACCGGACTGTCCATGGTCGTCTACGACAGCGGTGGCGAGCCTCCCGAAATGACCACGATCCGCGCGCCCGCCTCCGCGGGCTATTGCAGGCTGCGTACCTTCGATTCGACTGGGGTCGTCGACTCACCCAACCTGCGAGAGTTCGACAACAGTGACCCTACTGTCATCTGCATAGGGAGTCCGAGTACCCCCCAATCTTGGGCCGAGTCTGTTCGACGCCTTCTACGAAATCGAAAAGACAGCACGGATACTCTTGAAACATCAATCGGGGTCGAAGCCGGACCAAATCTACCTGCGCGTGTTCGTCCAAAATTCCAAATGGCATGCATTCGCCCGGATCAGCATCCGAGGACTCTGAGCGAATAGCCGTCCATGCTGGCCTTCTACTATCGGCGCAAACGGGGGAAAGGTTCATGAAGTTCGGCGTCTTCGATCATATGGACCGTGCCAGGGTCGATCTCGGCCGGCAGTTCGAGGACCGGCTGCGGCTGATCCAACTCTACGAGCGTGCGGGCTTTCACGCCTATCACCTGGCCGAGCATCACGCGACGCCGCTCGGCATGGCGCCCTCGCCCAGCGTCTTCCTGGCCGCCGTCGCCCAGCGCACGACGACGCTGCGCTTCGGACCGCTGGTCTACACTCTCAACCTCTATCATCCGCTGCGCCTGATCGACGAGATCTGCATGCTTGACCAGATGAGCGGCGGCCGGCTGGAACTCGGCATCGGCCGCGGCATCTCGCCCTACGAGGTCGGTTACTACGGCGTCGATCCCGCGACCGGCCCGGAGCGCTTCGCCGAAGCGCTGGCCGTGATCCTGAAGGGGCTCACACAATCGCACCTCACGCACGAGGGGCGGTTCTTCACCTTCAAGGACGTGCCGATGGAGATGCAGCCGGTGCAGCGGCCGCATCCACCGCTGTGGTACGGCGCCAACTCACTCGACAGCGCCGATCGGCTGGCACAGCAAGGCTGCAACGCGGTGGTCGGCATGAAGGCCGAGGGCGTGGGCCAGTTCGCCGCCCGCTACCGCGCCGCCTGGGCATCGCTCGGCCGCGACGCCGACGCCCTGCCCATGATCGGCCTCAGCCGCCATGTCGTGGTGGGCGACACCGACCGCGAGGCGCGGTCGGCGGCCAAGCGCGCCTACGCCCTTTGGTATGACGCGCTGATTCATCTTTGGCGCGCCCATGGCGTCGGCCTGCCGCGCCAAATGATCCCGGCCGATTTCGAGGGTGCGCTGGGCGGCGGTTACATCGTGGCCGGCTCGGCCGCAACGGTGCGCGAGCGGCTCAAGCGGGACAATGAAATCGCCGGCATCAACTACTGCATCTGCCGGCTCGCCTTCGGCGATCTGTCGTTCGAGGAATCGGCGCGCTCGGTCGAACTGTTCGCGCGTGAAGTCATGCCGGCGCTCGCTTGATTCTGCCCTGCTCCTCGATGTAGCGGACGCACTTGGCAAGCGTCGTCACCTTACCATAGTCGGCTTCGGGAATCGCCACGCCCAGCTGCTTGCTGATCCCGATCATGAAATTCAGGAAGTCCATGGAATCGAGACCGATGTCATTGCGCAGATCCTCGTCGACGCCAATCGTCGAGACATCGAGGTCCGGCGCTACAGATTCGAGAATCTTCCTCAGGCGGTCGATCGGGTCGGGTCCGTTCATAGGGCCTCCGGCGCTTGCAGGCGACTGTCGATCGCGGCGAGCAGGCGGCTGCCGCTGACACCGTCGCTCGCCCGATGGTCACCACTCACGGTGGCGTAGACGGTCGGCCGGGCGGCGACCGCGCCGTCCACGATGGCCGGCGCCGGCCGTACCGCACCGAAGCCGACGATGGCGAGTTGAGGCGGATAGATCACGCCGTAGACCCGTTCGGCGCCGCGTTCGCCCAGGCTCGTCACCGTGACCGTGGGATCAGTCATCTCCGAGCCACGTAGCCGTGCCGTGCGCGCCCGGACCACGAGATCGCGCAGCGCCGCCATCAGTTGGTCGATCGACTTGCCATCGGCATCGTGGATTGCCGGTGCCATCAACCCACCACCACGTAGCGAGATCGCCCAGCCAACATGAATGCCCGTCGACAGTCTGGGGCCGCCTTCGATCCAGAAGCCATTGAGTTCGGGGACGTCCTTGAGCGCGAGCGCCGTCGCCTTGAGAAGCAGCACACCCGCCAGCAGGCGGTTCTCGACATCCCGACGCGCATTCTCCGCGGCGAGCCACTGCAGGGCGCGGCTCATGTCGATCGGCAGGCTGAGATAGTAGTGCGGAATCTCGCGCTTCGACCGCGCCATCGCGGAAGCGATGGCTTGGCGCATGGCGGACGGATCGAAGCCGCGGCGTCCCTTCTCTCCCGTGGTGCGCCCGGCGCGAGCGACCGCCGCCTCGATGTCGGCGAGCGTGATCGCGCCGCCCTGCCCGCTGCCGGTGACGCTATGGGGATCGACGTGGAGTTCGGCCGCGCGACGTGCCGCGGCCGGCGACAGTCGCAACCTCTCGCCCGCCGATGGCAGCGACGGTCGAGGCGGCGGTGTCGGCGATGGAGCGACGGCTGGCCGGGGAGCAGGCGGCGCCGGTTTGGCCAGCGGCTTCGCTTCGCCGCTTTCGATCCGCGCCAGGACAGCTCCCACCGGTACCTCGGTGCCGACCGGCACCAGGATTTCGGACAGCACGCCGTCCTCGAAAATTTCGACCTCGAAGGCGCCCTTCTGTGTCTCGACGACGGCCACCACATCGCCCCGGGCGATCTTCTCGCCCGGCTTCTTCAACCACTCGACGACCGTGCCCTTCTCCATGTCGGCGCCGAGCGACGGCATGCGGAAGTCGCTCATGTCGGTCGCACCAGCGCGCGCGCCGCCGCGCGGATGCTCTCGGCCTGCGGCACCGAAGCATCTTCTAGGTGTTTGGGATACGGGATCGGGACTTCGACGCCGCATAGCCGGGCCGGCGGCGCGTCGAGTTCGTAAAAGGCCTGCTCGACGATGCGCGCACTGATCTCGGCGGAAATTCCCCCCGACCTCCAGCCTTCGTCGACGATCAGGACCCGCCGGGTGCGGGCCACCGAGGCCATGATAGTGGCATCGTCGAGCGGCCGCAGCGAACGCAGATCGATGACTTCCGCCTCGATCCCCTCGCCGGCCAATGCCGTTGCGGCCGCCAGACACTTCGACAGGCTGCCGCCATAGGTGACGATGCTGAGGTCGCGTCCCGGCCGGCGAATCGCCGCCCCCGAGATCGGCACCGCGCCGGCGGCGGCATCCAGCTCGCCTTCCATGTTGTAAAGCTGCACATGTTCGAAGATGAGCACTGGGTTCGGGTCTTCGAGCGCGCTCCACAGCATGCCGCGGGCATCCTCGAGCGTGGCCGGCGCCAGAACCTTGAGGCCGGGAATGTGCGCGTACCAGCCTTCGAGGCTGTGCGAGTGCTGCGCCGCCAGTTGCCGACCCGATCCCGTCGCCATGCGGATCACCAGCGGCACCGCGAACTGGCCGCCCGACATGTGCGGGATGGTCGCCGCGTTGTTGACGATCTGGTCGAGTGCCAGAAGGCTGAAATTCACCGACATGACCTCGACGATGGGGCGCATGCCATTTAGCGCCGCGCCGATGCCGGCGCCGACGAAACCCGATTCCGACAGCGGCGTGTCGCGGATGCGCTCCTCGCCGAATTCCTGCAGCAGGCCCTTGCTCACGGCATAGCAGCCGCCATAGCGGCCGACGTCCTCGCCCATCAGGAAGACACGTGGATCGCGCAGCATGGCCTCGCGGATCGCGTCGCGCACGGCCTCGCGATAAGTCGTCTTGCGGCGTGCCGCGCTCATGCCGGCACCTTGTCCATGAGCACGTGCTTCTCGAGGTCGGCCAGCGGCTCCCACGGCGAGGCCTCGGCGAAAGCGACGGCGGCGTCGACCTCGATGACGGCCTCGGCCGAAAGCGCTGTCACGTCGCTGTCGTGCAGCAACCCCGCCGAGAGCGCCCAGGTCTGGAAGCGCTTGATCGGGTCGCGCTCCTTCCAGCGCTCGATCTCCTCCTTGTCGCGATAGAGCTGGGCGTCGAACATGGAGTGCGCCCGGAACCGGTAGGTCATGCACTCGAGAAAGACCGGCCCGCCGCCCCCTCGAATGTGTTCGAGTGCGCCGCGAGCCGCGGCTTCGACCGCGACCACGTCCATGCCGTCCACCCGGCGCGAGTCGATGCGATAGGACGCCGCCTTGAGATGGATATCGGTTTCCGACTCGGTTCGTTCGATCGCGCTGCCCATGGCGTAAAGGTTGTTCTCGCACACGAAAAGAACCGGCAGCTTCCACAGCGCCGCGAGGTTGAGCGATTCGTGGAATTCTCCTTCAGCCACGGCACCCTCCCCGAACAGGCAGACGGCGACTCCAGAACCCTTCGCCATCTTCTCGGCGAGCGCCAACCCTACCGCGAGTGGCAGGCCGCCGCCGACGATGGCGTTGCCGCCGTAGAAGCGAGCCGGTCGATCGAAGATGTGCATCGATCCGCCGCGACCGCGGCTGGTGCCACCGGCCTTGCCATACATCTCGGCCATCACCGGTCCCATGGCGACGCCGCGCGCCAGCGCATGGCCATGGTCGCGGTAGGTTGCCACGACACTGTCTTGCGGCGTCAGCGCCTCCATAGTCCCGACGGCGTTGGCTTCCTCGCCGATATAGAGGTGGAGGAAACCGCGGATCTTCTGCTGGGTGTAGAGTTCGGCGCAGCGCTCCTCGAAGACGCGGATCCGCATCATCTGGCCGAGCAGCCGGCGAGCATGGTTGTGAGTGAGGCGCGGCTTGGCTGTCATCTTTCGTCGCTTTCCAGGGTCGATACGTCGCCCTCGGCCAGGCCGAGTTCGCGGGCACGCAACAGGCGTCGCATGATCTTGCCGCTGCGCGTCTTGGGCAGGTTTTCCCGGAAGGCGATCTCGCGTGGCGCTACGGCCGGCCCGAGACGCCGGCGCGCGTGGGCCATCAGGTCGCGTTCGAGGTCCGGACCCGGCTTGTAGCCCACCTTGAGTGCGACGAAGGCCTTGATCGTGTTGCCGGCGACCTCGTCAGGCTTGCCGATCACCGCGGCTTCCGCAACAGCGGGATGCTCCATCAGGGCGCTCTCGACCTCGAAAGGCCCGACCAGGTGGCCCGCCGTCTTGATGACGTCGTCGGAACGCCCCACGAACCAGAAGTAGCCGTCGGAATCCCGCTTTGCCATGTCGCCCGTCAGGTACCAGCCATCGGCGAAGCATTTGCGGTAGCGCTCGTCCTCGCCGAGATAGCCGCGGAACATCGAGGGCCAACCGGCCTTGAGCGCGAGTTCGCCCTCGAAGCCCGGTTCGGCCACGACCCGGACCCCTGCCGCGGTGCGCTCGACGATCACCGCTTCGATGCCCGGCAGCGGCTTGCCCATCGATCCG
>JAUXST010000132.1 GCA_030679805.1 Reyranella sp.
CCGCGCCCGAGGCCGACTGGTAGGTCGAGACCACGATCTTGCGGATGCCGGCCGCCTCATGGATCGGCCAGACCGCGGCGGCGAGGATGATCGCGCAGCAGTTCGGGTTGGCGATCACGCCCTTGTGGTGGGCGAGATCGCGGGCGTTGACCTCGGGCACGACCAGCGGCGTGTCGGGGTCCATGCGGAAGGCGGAGGAGTTGTCGATGGCGATGGCGCCCGCCGCGCGTGCCGCCGGCACGAACTCGCGGCTGCGCGTGGCGCCGGCACTGAAGAAGGCGATGTCGACGCCCTTGAAGGCGGACGCTTTCAGTTCCTCGACCTTGTACGGCTTGCCTTTGAACTCGAGCGTCTTGCCGACCGAGCGCGCCGAGGCGAGCAGCTTCAAGGAAGCGACGGGGAAGTTCCGTCGCTCGAGGACGCGGAGGATTTCGACTCCCACCGCGCCGGTGGCGCCAACGATGGCAATGTTCTGGGCGTTCATGATGGACGCCAAGATACAGGAGCGGCGGCGGCGCCGGAATAGGTCAGTCGGCCGCCCTCTCCGTGTTCTTTTTAATGGCGGGCATGAGCCCCGTTGGGTCGACCAGCTTGCCGTGGACCAGCATGTTGTGGGCATGGGCCAGGTGATGGAGCGCGAACGAGGTCTGCATGGCGCCCACCCTGCCCTGCGCATCCTGGGCGGCGTTGACGGCCTGCTTCACGAGTTTCAGGGCAAACAGCGGCTTCTGGGCGATGCGCTCGGCCATGGCGAGGCCAAAGGAGTCGAGTTCGGCGCGCGGCACGACGTGGTTCACCATGCCCAGCCGGTGCGCCTCGGCCGCCTTGATCCAGTCGGCGGTGAACAGGAACTCCTTGGCCTTGCGGATGCCCATCTCCCAGGGATGGGCGAAGAACTCCGCGCCGCCCACCCCCATCGCCACCGAATGGTCGAGGAACTCGGCGTCCTCGGAGCAGACGATGAGGTCGCACGGCCACATCAGCATCAGCCCGCCGACCATCACCTTGCCGTGGACCAGTGCCAGCGTCGGCTTGGGAATGTTGCGCCAGCGCTCGCAGAACCCGAGGTAAATCTCCTGCTCGCGCGCATATTGCGCCTCGGCGCCGGGCTTGCCGAAGCCGCCCCAGGTGCCGACCGTCTCGTGCTTGGCCATGTTGCCGTGGCCATCGACCTCGCGCAGGTCGTGGCCCGAGGAGAAGTGCGGGCCGTTGGCCGACAGCACGATCACCTTCACCGTGTCGTCCTGCGCGGCGCGGTCGAAGGCGTCGTTCAACGCATAGAGAAACGCCGTGTCCTGCGCGTTGCGCGTCTCGGGGCGGTTGAGGACGATGCGGGCGATGCCGCTCGGCAGCGTCTCGTAGAGAATGGGCAAAGGCGTCATGGCAGGCTCCCGGGTGTTCCAGGAGCCTACCGTACGAGACGTTCCGCGTCGCTCAGCCGTGCGCGGGGGCCGGCTGGGTGGTGGGCTTGGCGGCGGCTTCCACAACCATGTTCTTCATCGCCTTCTGCAGCTTGTCGAAGGCGCGCACCTCGATCTGGCGCACGCGCTCGCGGCTGATGCCGTACTTGGCGCTGAGGTCTTCGAGCGTCTTGGGCTCGTCGACCAGCCGGCGCTCGACGATGATGTGCTTCTCGCGGTCGGTGAGCTGCCGGAGCGCGGCCGCCAGCATCTGCTTGCGCTGGCCGAGTTCCTGCGTTTCGCCCAGGCGCGTCTCCTGGTTCGGACTCTCGTCGACCAGCCAGTCCTGCCACTCCATGTCACCCTCGGCCTTCACCGGGGAGTTGAGCGAGGAGTCGGGACCGGCGAGGCGGCGGTTCATGTTGACCACCTCCTCCTCGGGCACGCCGAGGCGAGTCGCAATCTTGGTCACCTGGTCGGGCGACAGGTCGCCCTCCTCGATGGCCTGCATCTGGCCCTTGAGCTTGCGCAGGTTGAAGAACAGCTTCTTCTGCGCCGCCGTGGTGCCCATCTTAACGAGCGACCAGCTGTGCAGGATGTATTCCTGGATCGAGGCGCGGATCCACCACATGGCATAGGTCGCCAGGCGGAAGCCGCGGTCCGGGTCGAACCGCTTGACCGCCTGCATCATGCCGACGTTGCCCTCGGAGATCAGCTCGGCCACCGGCAGGCCGTAGCCGCGATAACCCATGGCGATCTTGGCCACGAGACGCAGATGGCTGGTGACGAGCTGATGGGCGGCCTTCGAATCGCCGTGCTCGCGCCAGCTCTTGGCCAGCATGAATTCCTGCTGCGGCTCGAGCAGGGGAAACTTCCGGATCTCCTGAAGGTATCGGCTGAGGTTGCCTTCCGGCGTCAGTGACGACGGCAGGGAGGGAAGATTGGCGGTAGCTGCACTCATGGCGGCTCTCTTTCGTACTCCAGACTGGAATGAATGGGCGTTTAGCACTCTCACCCACCGACTGCTAAATCCAACTCTAAGAGTCGGACGGTCACCGGGTCAATCTAAATCCTACTAATCCCCTCAGGTATTAAGGAAATTACTTAACGCCGTTCAGCGATGCCACCAACTTCTGGAAGTCTTGAGGCAATTCTGTGGCAAAGCTCATCACTTTATGGGTGACGGGATGGCGGAACTCGAGCCGGGCGGCATGCAGGGCCTGCCGTGGGAACGCCTTCAACGCCTCGGGGACCGCGGCGTTCCTGGATTTGCGACCATAGACCGGATCGCCGACCACCGGGCAGCCGATATGGGCCAAATGAACGCGGACCTGATGGGTACGGCCGGTTCCCAGCTTAGCGCCGACCAGGCTCGCCAGCGGGTGCAAGGACGGCCCGAAGCGTTTCTCCAGCCAATATTCGGTGAGGGCTGGCCGGCCGCTGGTCTTGCGAACGGTCATCCGCTTGCGGTCGACGGGATGGCGGCCGATGGCGGCGTCGATGGTCCCGGTCTTCGGTTTCGGCTCGCCCCAGACCAGCGCCTGGTAGACCCGCGTGAGGTCGTGGGCGGCAAACAGCTTGGACAGCCCCTGGTGCGTGCGGTCGTTCTTGGCCACGACCATGACCCCCGACGTATTCTTGTCGAGGCGGTGGACGATCCCGGGCCGGCGGACCCCGCCGATGCCCGACAGGCTGTCGCCGCAATGGGCCAGCAGGGCGTTCACGAGGGTATGGTCGGGGTTTCCCGGGGCCGGATGGACGACCAGCCCGGCCGGCTTGTCGAGCACCAGCAGGTCGGCGTCCTCGTAGAGGATGTCGAGCGCCAACGCTTGCGGTAGCGGCGTTGCCGGTTCGGGCTCCGGAATATCGACCACGAAGCGGTCGCCCTTTTTGACCTTGCGGGACGGCTCTTCTATCGTCGTGCCGTCGGCCAGCGTCACGCGGCGACCCTCGATCAGCGCCTTCACGCGGCTTCGCGTGAGGGTCGGCAAGGCGGTCGCCAGCGCGCGGTCCAGCCGCTCGCCGGAGGCGCTGTCGTCGAAGGTCACGAAGTGGCGGGCAGCATCGCTCATGGAGTTTACTTGGCGTCTCCTGCTCAGGCCTCCGCACCGCTCTGGCTGAAGGTGCTGGTCATCGTGATGGGCCTGCTGATCGTGGCCGGCTTCGTCGTCATCGCGGCCGAAATCGCCCGCCGCATGTCTACGCCCAACGCCGCCCGGCCGCCAGCGTCCGGCTCGGCGAGCGGATTCAGCGAGCGCATCGCGCTGCCGTCGGGCGCGCGCGTGGTGTCGATGAACGCCGTCGGCGACCGCCTCGTCGTCCATGTCGAGATCCAGGGCGGGCCATCGGCGGCCTATATCGTCGATCCGCGCAACGGCGCCCTGCTCGGCACCATCGACTTCCCGCCCGGTGTGGCCCGGTAGCAATGATCGATCATCTGTCGATCACGACGACGGACCTCGACCGCGCCCAGACATTCTACGACGCGGTACTGGGGACGCTGGGCTACCCCTGGGTCACCCGCCGCGAGCGGGCGATCGGCTACGGCGAGCGCCCGCGCACCGACGGCCCACCCGGCATCCGTGAAAACTACAGTCCCGACTATTACGCTGCGTTCGTGCGCGATCCCGACGGCAACCGTCTCGAAGCCCTTACGCGCCGTCCCGAGGAGCAAGAATGAACTTCCGCAGCGACAACGAAGTTGGCGCCCATCCCGCCATCATTGAGGCCGTGCGCCGTGCCTTCTCGAGCGGCACCGCCCCCTCCTACGGCGCCGATGACTGGACGCACAGGGTCGAGCAACGGCTGCGCGAACTCTTCGAGCGGCCGGATCTGGTGGCCTTCCCGGTCGCCACCGGCACGGCCGCCAACGTGTTGTCGCTGGCGTGCTGCACGCCGCCCTGGGGCGCCATCTTCTGCCATCCCGCCGCCCACATCTCGGTCGACGAGGCCAATGGCCCCGAGTTCTTCACTTCCGGCGCCAAACTCTGCCCGGTCGACGGTCCGGCCGGCAAGATCGATCCCCGGAAGCTCGCCGCGACGCTCGCCGAGCCGGTCTACGGTGTGGTGCATCATCCGCAGCCCGCCGCGGTCAGCATCACCCAGGCAACCGAATGCGGCGCCGTCTATGGGCCCGAGGAAGTCGCTGCCATCGCCACGTCGACGCACCGGCACGGGCTGAAACTCCACATGGACGGCTCGCGCTTCGGCAATGCGCTCGCCTTCGTCGGCTGCACGCCGGCGGAACTGTCATGGAAGGCGGGCGTCGACGTGTTGAGCTTCGGCGCCACCAAGAACGGCGCGATGGCCGCCGAGGCCGTGGTGTTCTTCAATGCCGACCTCGCCCGCGAATTCGAGTTCCGCCGCAAGCGCGGCGGGCACCTGTTGTCCAAGATGCGGTTCCTGTCGTCCCAGCTCGATGCCTATCTGACGGATGGGCTGTGGCTGGCCAACGCCCGCCACGCCAACGCGATGGCACGCCGGCTGGTCGCCGGGCTGACGCCCCTGAAGGGCACGCAGCTTCTCTATCCCGTCGAAGCCAACGAAATCTTCGTCGTCCTGCCGGCGCACATGCACGATGCGTTGGCGGCCGGGGGCGCGCAATATCATCCATGGCCATCGGACCGTCCGGGCGAACGCGCGTTCCGGCTGGTCACGGCGTTCGACACCAGCCCGGCAGACGTCGATCAGTTCCTCTCCATCGCCAAGGCAGCGTAAAGTCCCATGACCCACCAGCGTACCCTCACCACCGCCCACTGGGGCGTCTACGAAGTCGAGTACGACGATGCCGGCCAGGCCATCCGCCTGCATCCCTTCTCGAAGGACCCCGATCCCTCGCCGATCGGCCTGCACATGCTGTCGGACGAGGTGGCGCGCCTCAGGGTGCGACGGCCGGCGGTACGCAAGAGCTGGCTGGAGCATGGACCCGGCAGCCATCCCGAGCGCCGCGGCCAGGAGCCGTTCGTCGAACTGCCCTGGGACGAGGCGCTCGATCTCGTCTCCAAGGAACTCGCG
>JAUXST010000136.1 GCA_030679805.1 Reyranella sp.
GCTCGATGCCGGCCTGCTGAACGGCGCCGTCATGACCTGCACCGGCGAGACGCTGGCGACCCAGATCGATCGCCTGGGCGCCAAGCGCGCCGACGGCAAGATCGTCTACTCGGTCGACAAGCCTTATAAGCCGACCGGCGGGCTCCGCGTGCTGGGCGGCAACCTCTCGCCCGACTTCTCGGCGATCCTGAAGCTCGCCGGCGTCGAGGGCGGGCTGGAGGGCAACACCTTCCGCGGCAAGGCGCGCGTCTTCGAGGGCGAGTACCGCCTGCTCGAGGCGCTCGACAAGGCGCCGGACTCCTTCCAGAACCACGACATGGTGATCGTGCGCTACGAGGGCCCGAGCGGCGCGCCCGGCATGCCCGAGATGCTCGATCCGACCTCGCGCATCACCACGCTGTGCCGCGAGCGCAACATCGTGATCGGCCTGATGACCGATGCCCGCTTCTCCGGCGGCTCGGTCGGCCTCGTGATCGGCCATGTCGGCCCCGAGGCCGCGCTCGGCGGTCCGATCGCCTTCATCGAGGACGGCGACGAGATCGTGGTCGACCTCGACCGGAGCGAGCTCAACTGCCCCGCGCTTGACGATGCCGCGACCCTCGCCAAACGCAAGGCGGCCTGGGACAAGGCGGTCGCCGCCAACGGCGGCCTCCATCCCAACTGCGGCCTGGCCGACACGCGCCTGCTGCACCGCGCCCGCGCGACGGCGGTGCCCGCCACGCGCGGCGGCGGGCTGCACCCGAACCGCGAGGTCTGGGTCCGCGAACCGCGGCACGCGGACCGGTCCGGCTTCAAGCTGCAGAACAAGTATCGGCCCAATACGAACAAGTCGTTCTGAGGCGGGCAGGCGGCGCGGCCGCCCATGCCCAGCCGTCGCCCCCGCCGGCGCCGCACGCCGGCGGCGCCATCAACACCAACGTCTTCAACGGCGTGATCCCTGACATTCAGGGACCGGTGTCACAGAGCCCGAGGGCCGGAGGGCAGCTGCAGCATCGGCGATCAGCCGCCCCGTCGGCTCGTGCGGGTGAAGACGTACAGCCCCAAATATGCCTTGGCAGATATGCATCTAAAAAGTTGACGGTTCAGCAGGATTTTTGATATATTTTCGCTAACCTGCCTAAAGAATGTCTGCTGTCCCGGGTGACTCAGGGTTGTGGTGTTTCGAAAATACAGCGCTAAATAGCCAGCGGCAGATCTTGCTGGTTACAGCAAAGTAGCAGAGTCGGTAGGGGGATGGCAGATGCCGGCGAGTGGTGGGCCCACAGCTGACGCAATAACATTGGGCCAAACGCTTGGATTGCTGGATACTGATTTTTCGGCAGTGGCAAAGGCGTTTGGCAGCCGAAAATTTGCACTGTGGGTTGGTTCGGGCATCTCATTCGCGCGAGCACCTAGTCTTGGAAAGCTGATCGGCCTGACGATCGAGTACTTGCGCTCGCAAGTGACCACGAACGACGAGAACGACAAATTCGCGGTCGGCCTAAAGAAAATCCTGCAGCACGCAGGTATGGACGACGCCTCCATAAAGAGTATCGACTATGCTCTCCCATTCAGCAGTTGGCCTTGTTGCTCGCAAGTTACGAACAATCTGTGGTCAAAATATTCCTCGATGCTGGACGTCCGGATTAAGGGAGAGCCTGATGACTTTCTTCTCTGGACAGCGGTCGATGTACGCAAAGAGTACGGGGGTTTGTCGGATCCAGACTGCGAGCATTTAGCGATTGCGTTGCTCGTCTTGGAAGGCGCCGTCGCGGATATTGCATCGGCCAACTGGGATGGGCTTATTGAGATAGCGGTTGACCAACTTAGCCCGACAGGCCGAACCGGGATACTTCAGGTCGTCGTTGACCCCCAAGATGTTCGCGACGCATCCGGTCGCGCGACATTGGTCAAGTTTCATGGGTGTGCGGTTCTGAGTTCTCTCGATCCCGCGGCGTATCGAAAATTTCTCGTTGCAACCAGG
>JAUXST010000144.1 GCA_030679805.1 Reyranella sp.
TTCTGCAACTCGATGGTAAGCGCCAGCAGCCGATTGAGGAAGGTCGTGATCAGCGGCAGCTCCTCGCGCAGGCTGCCGTCCTGGTCGGTCAGATGCAGGCCGGTGACCTCCTCGAAGGCTTTTAGCGAGCAACCCTCGACCTTGCCGGCGAATAGCAGGAGGTAGAGCTGCCGCAGCGCAGCCCGGCCATAGGGGGATTCGAGATTGTCGTCGGCCCGGAACAGGCCCTGGCCACCGGTCTGGCGCTGGCCCTTGGTGATGGCGCCCAAGGTGTCGAGCCGGCGGGCGATGGTCGACAGGAAGCGCTTCTCGGCCTTCACGTCGGTGGCGATCGGCCGGAACAGGGGCGGCTGGGCCTGGTTGGTACGATTGCTGCGACCGAGCCCCTGGATGGCGGTATCGGCTTTCCAGCCCGCCTCCAGCAGGTAGTGAACGCGCAGGCGCTGGTTACGGGCTAAAAGGTCGGCGTGGTAGGAGCGGCCGGTGCCGCCAGCATCGCTGAACACGAGGATGCGCTTGTCGTCATCCATGAACGCCTGCGCCTCGGCGAGGTTGGCGGAGCCGGGGCGGTTCTCGACGCTGAGCCGTTCTCCCTTGCGCACGATCCGGCGAGACCGCCCGGTCACCTCGGCAACCAGGTCGGTGCCGAAGCGCTGCACGATCTGGTCGAGAGCGCCCTGCACAGGAGCGAGCGAGGCAAGCCGCTCGATCAGGCGGTCGCGCCGCTCGACGGCATCACGGCATTGCACAGGCTGGCCGTCGCGATAGACCGGCCGCGAGGAGAGGTTGCTCTCGCCATCAGTGAAGGGCTCGAACAGCTGGGTCGGAAAGCTGTGCGCCAGGTAATCGAGCACATACTCGCGCGGCGTGATGTCGACCTGGACGTCACCCCAGTCCTCGGTCGGGATGTCGGCCAGCCGGCGCTCCAGCAGGGCCTCGCCGGTGGAGACGATTTGTATGACGGCGGCATGGCCGGCTAAAAGGTCGCGCTCGATCGCCCCGATCAAGGTCGGCGTCTTCATCGAAGTGATCAGGTGCGAAAAGAAGCGCTGCTTGGCGGACTCGAAGGCCGACCGGGC
>JAUXST010000210.1 GCA_030679805.1 Reyranella sp.
TGGCGGCCCCGTCGCCCATCTCGGCTACTTCCGCGAGGAGTTCGTCGCCAAGCGCCGATGGATCGTCGATCGCACCTACGCCGACATCGTCGCCCTCTGCCAATTTCTGCCGGGTCCGGCGTCCAGCCAGGTCGGCATCGCCATCGGCCTGTCGCGGGCGGGATACGCTGGCGCCTTCGCGGCCTGGACGGGGTTCACGCTACCTTCGGCGGTCGCCCTCGTGGCCTTCGCTTATGGTGTCGACGCCCTCGGTGGTCTCGGTGGTTCCGGTTGGCTACACGGACTGAAAGTCGCTGCCGTGGCGGTCGTTGCCCAGGCGGTGCTGGGAATGATGCGCACGCTGACGCCCGATCGCGACCGGGCCACGATCGCCGTCGTCACGGCCGGCGTCATCCTCGCGCTGCCGTCGGCCTGGACCCTCGTGGGCATGATCCTGGTCGGCGGCGTCGTCGGGACCCTGCTGCTTCGTGCGGAAGCGCCGACCGATCACGTCTCCTTGCCGTTGCCTGTGAGCCGGCGCACCGGCGGCATCCTTCTGGTGATCTTCTTCGTCCTGCTCGCAGGCCTGCCCTTGCTGGCCGCCGGAACCTCATCGCATGGCGTCGAACTGGTCGATGCCTTCTATCGCGCGGGCTCGCTCGTCTTCGGCGGCGGCCACGTGATCCTGCCGCTGCTGCAGGAATCGGTCGTCCCGCCCGGCTGGGTCGGCAACGACGTCTTCCTCGCCGGCTACGGCGCCGCCCAGGCCGTGCCCGGCCCGCTGACGACCTTTGCCGCTTACCTCGGCGCCATCATGACGCCGGGACCCAACGGCGTGGCGGGCGCCGCCCTCTGCCTCGTCGCGGTGTTCGTACCCTCCTTCCTGCTGGTCATTGGCGCCCTGCCGTTCTGGGAGGAGCTTCGCCGGCGCAGCACGGCGCAGGCGGCGTTGCGCGGCGTCAACGCGGCCGTCGTCGGGATCCTGCTGGCGGCCCTCTACGATCCGGTGTGGACGGCAGGGATCACCAGTTCCGCCGACTTCGCGCTCGGCACCGGCGCTTTCCTGCTCTTGTTCATGTGGAAGACGCCGCCCTGGCTGGTCGTCGTCCTCTGTGCGCTCGGGGGCGCGCTCATCGCTGCCCTGTAGGCCATCCGGACAACCCGTTCGAAGGAGGGAAGCATGTCACTCAAAGCTCCCTCGCTCGCAATTCTGGCTGGAGTTATCGCGTTAGCAATGCTCGGCTCTGGAAATGCCCAGGCGCCCGCCGGACCGCAAGGCGCGTCGCAAACCTATCGACCCGGGATCGGCGACCTGATGACGATGACCGTGCAGCCGCGCCACACGAAGCTCGGGTAGGCCGGGCTGGAAAAGAACTGGGCCCAAGCCGCCTACGAACTTCACGAGCTGGAAGAAGCGTTCGAACGGGCGGCACGCGTTTGGCCCATGTACAGGAAGGTCAATATCGCCGAGTTGCTGGCGGCAACGACCAGGGAGCCGATGGAGACCGTGGCATCGGCGATCAAGAGCGCCGATGCGGCCAAATTCGCCGAGGCCTACGGACGACTGACCGCGACCTGCAATGCCTGCCACCAAGCCACGGACCGAGGCTTCGTTGTCATCCAGGCGCCGAAAATTTCGCCGTTCCCCGACCAGGATCTCCGGCCATTGAAACCCTGAAGGAGTGCCGGCTGAGCGTCGACTCCGTCGCCTGCCGTCGATCGTGTAGGGTCTGCGCCGATCATGAACGATTTCAGCTTTCTCATCCTTCTCGACGCCGCACTGCGCGGCGCGGCGATCGCGTTGCTGCTGATCGTTGCCATCGCCACCCTGCGGCGCGGTCGCGGCCGGCCGGCGGCCTGGCTCGGCGCCCTGCTGGCAGTGGGCGCCGCCGCCTACGCGGTGTGCTCGTCGCCCGGGCCCCATGGCGATCCCCCGCTGTGGTTCGCGCCCGTGCTGGTGCTGTGCACCGGCAACGCCGCCGTCTTCTGGTTGTTCGCGCGTGCCCTGTTCGACGATTCCTTCCGGCTAAAACCCTGGCATACGCTGGTCTGGCTCGGCCTGGCCGTCTGGCCCGTGGCCCATGTGCTCGGCGCCGGCATCACGACGCATTGGCTGGTGGGCGTGGTGGTGCGCGTCGCGGTAATTCTGCTGGCACTTCTGGCCTTGGTGCAGACCGTTCGCGGCTGGGGCAACGACCTCGTCGAAGGGCGGCGACGCCTGCGCCTGTTCATCCTCATCGCCGTGGCCCTGCATATCGCCGTCACCGTCACGGTCGAACTCGTCTTCGGCCACGACCATGTGCCCCTGGCATTCCACGCGCTCAACTCAGCGGCATTGGTAGCGATCGCCGCCATCATCGCGGTCCTGCTGCTGCACGCCGACCTCGACTCCGTGTTGCCGGTCCCCGTCGTCGCGGAGGCGGCACCGCCCGGGGTCACACCCGCAGGGGACGAGCCGATCGACCCCGGCCTGCTCGCCACGCTCGAACGGCTGATGGCGATCGACCGGCTCTACCGGCAGGAGGGCCTCACCATCGGCGTGCTGGCAGGCAAGCTCGGGCTGCCGGAATACCGGCTGCGACGTGCCATCAACCGGGGGCTGGGATACCGGAATTTCAACGAGTACCTGAACCGTCACCGGCTGGCCGACGCCAAGCAGGCCCTGGTCGACCCGGCCCAGGCCGAGGTCCCGATCCTGACCATCGCGCTCGATTCGGGCTTCCAGTCGCTCGGCCCCTTCAACCGGGCCTTCAAGGGCGACACTGGCATGACCCCGACAGAGTACCGCAAGGCCGCCGAAGGCCGCAACGGCGCCTGATTTCCCGCCGATTCCGGAATCGGCGAGCCGTTTTTCACCAATCGCCACCGATTTTCACCTTCGGCGCGATCCGGCCGCCGCGTCCTCCTAGGCATTGGGCACGCCTGATGGAGGGGCGGCCGATGAACGAATTGTTGCAAGTCTATCTATCTGCCTGGCCCACGGTCTGGGCCATGGACACCGCTCGCTACCTTGTGGCGGCCACGCTGATGGCCACGATCCTCGCCCTGTTCTGGCGGGCCGGATTGGCCCAGCGCAAATTGCAGCCCCGTGACGCCAACCCGGGCCAGAAGCGGCGCGAGATCCTGGCCTCACTGCGCACAGCCTTCATCTTCTCACTGCTCGGCGCGATTATCGCGGTCGGCGACCGTCAGGGCTGGATCACGATCTACAAGGGCTTCGACCGGGCGGGACCGCTCTATCTTGCACTATCGCTTGCCTTGATGCTGGTGGCCCACGATACCTATTTCTACTGGGCCCACCGCGCGATGCACCACCGCCGGCTGTTCACGTTGTTCCATCGCACGCACCATCTATCGCGCACGCCGACGCCATGGGCCGCCTATTCCTTCGCCATCCCGGAGGCGATCGTCCACGGCGCCTTCGTGCCGCTATTTCTCCTCGTCGTGCCAATGCACGGCCTCGGGCTGCTCGCCTTCGGCGTCGTGCAGATCCTGCGCAACGTCATGGGGCATGCCGGCGCCGAGGTGCATTCCGCGGCCTTCGGCCCGGGCCGGTGGCTGGGCTGGAACAACACCACGACCCACCATGACCTTCATCATGAAGCCGGCCGCTACAACTACGGCCTCTACTTTCGCTGGTGGGACAAGCTGATGGGGACCGAGCATCCCGACTACCGGCGCAAGTTCGAGGCGATCGTCTCGCCGGGTACGGCTGCCGCAGCGCCGCTCGGCGCCGGACGCACCGCCGTAGGGGCGATCATGGGGAGCGTCCTGGCGGGCGGGTTCTTCCTCACCGCCGGCCCGGCCCATGCCGACGACGGCCTGGGCGGGCGCTGGATGACACAAGGCGCCGCCGCCATCGTCGAACTCGCGCCCTGCAGCGGCACGCCGGGTCTTTGCGGCACGATCCGCTGGCTGTGGGACGCGGTCGACGACAAGGGCCGGCCGCGCCTCGACGGCCAGAACGCCGACGCCGCACTCCGCACGCGACCGCTGATCGGCCTGTCCATCCTCTCCGGGCTGACACCGACCGCTGGCGGCGGCTGGACCGGACGCATTTATAATCCCGAAGATGGCCAGACCTATCGCGCCACGCTGCGCCGTGGCGGTGCCGATGCCCTCCTGATCGAAGGGTGCGTGCTGTTCATCTGCCAGAAGCAGGTGTGGCGGAGCGCCTCGGCGCTCGCGTCGGCGTTACACTGACGTCAGGCAGCAAGGGCGATCGACATCGCAAAGCTCTCCGTTGCGCCCGGCATGATCGCGACCATGCCGGGCTTGTCGGCCAGCTCGCCGTCGAAGTCTTCGGGGCTGGCATGGCCCTGCCAGGGTTCGATGCAGACGAAGCCCGCGCCGGGCTTCGTCCAGATGCCGAGGTGGGGCATACGCGGAAAGGACACCCTGAGCGCCTCACCATAGACGAGGCTGCGGCTGGCGAGCCTGTCGAAGACGATGGCACCGTCCTCGAACAGGCTGTCGTGCAACACCAGGCGACGACCGCGCACCGGCGTCGGATACCGTGCCGAACTCAGCAGGCCGTCGATGGGCCGCCGGATCGGCGCGGGTTCGTCCTGTTCGAAGACGATCTCGTGCGCCGCGCGCGGCTTGCCGTAGGGCAGAGGCCAGCGCAGCGCCGGGTGGAAACCGAACGCGGCCGGCATGCGGCCGTCCCCTCGGTTCGTCACCTCGGCCGTCATGTGCAGCGCCGCCCCCTCGATCCGGTAGGTGACGTCGAGGCGGAACTCGAACGGATACTGCCGCCGCGTCACCTCGCTCGCCTCCAGGCGCCAGGTGCAGTGCGCTCCATCGGATGAGATCAGCGCAAACGTCGAGGTACGGGCAAAGCCGTGGCGGCCGATCCCGTATTGCGCGCCCGCCACCCTGATCCGGTTGCCCTTGGCCTCGCCGACGATGGGGAACAGGAGCGGCGCATGACTGGTCCAGAAGGCGGGATCGCCGCTCCACAGCAGGTCCGATCCGCCGCCGTCCTGCAAACGTACAAGCTCTGCGCCGACGGCCGAGATTTGGGCCCCGAGCCCGGGGCCGGAGATCGAAACGATGTCGGACATACGGCATCATGGCCGGACGGCATTGCCGCGTGAAGGGGGAACCATGAAGCAGCCGAGCACCGATTGGCACGAGCGGATCGCGCCCGACGAAGAGGCGCACCTGGCACGCGTCGCCGAGGTCATGGCCGAGCTGCAGCGCGCCAAGTCGAGCAAGTTCGGCACCGGCCGCGCGCTGCACCGCAAGCAGCTCGTGGCCGCTACCGGCACGCTCGAAATCCTCGACAGCCTGCCGGATCCTGCCCGCCACGGCCTGTTCGCGACGCCGGGCCGGCATCGCGTACTGGTGCGTCTGTCCAGCGGTGGGCCGGACGTGCAATCCAACCGGCGGCCGGATATTCGCGGGTTTGCCCTGAAAGTATTCGACGTGTCGGGCGAGGGCGCACTGGGCGGCACGACCGACCACCAGGATTTTCTCATGATCAACCAGAACCGCGCGCCAGGCGCCAACAGCCGCGAGTTCATCGATTTCCTGGAAGCAGCCACGCCGGGGCCGCTGTCCGGCATCGCCCATCTCTTCAAGGTCTACGGGCCGATCGGCGGCTTCGCCCGCCTGCGCGACCTGTTCGCCATGCTGGGCCGCAAGTTCAACGGCTTCGCGGCCGAGCGCTTCGACACCGTGGCGCCGGTGCAATGCGGGCCCTACGCCGTGCGGGTCAGGTTGAAACCCGTCGGCAGTCCGCCGCCTCAG